>NZ_JBLVOL010000083.1:136644-137165 GCF_053543755.1 Achromobacter semiaridum
GGCGGGCTGGGCGCCGGGTTCCGGCGCCGCCGTCGCGGGCGCGTTCCGCTTTTCCCCTGTCATTCGGGTACGTTGAAAAATGAATGTAGAAGCTCTCGATCTGCTTGCCACGTCCGTTTTCCTGGTCAACGAGCGCGGTCACATTGAGTATGCCAACGCCGCCGCCGAAGATTTGTTCGGCCGCTCGCGCAAGCAACTATGCGGGCACTCCGCCGCCACGCTGTTCGACACCCCAGAAAACATCCAGTCCTCCATCGACCGCGCCGCCGCCGGCAGGTACGCCGACGTCAGGCAATTGGCCTCGTTGCGCCGCGCCGCCGAATCCGTCGAAGTTGCCGTCACCACGGTGGGGCTGACCGGCCAACGCTGGCCGGTATTGATTGAAACGCGCGAGATCGAGCAGCGCGTGCTGGCCGACCGCAACCATCGCCTGGTTGACGAAATCGAAGCGCATCGTGAACTGCTGCGCAACCTGGCACATGAAGTGAAAAACCCCCTGGGCGGTTTGCGCGGCGCCGCGC
>NZ_JBLVOL010000083.1:137190-156401 GCF_053543755.1 Achromobacter semiaridum
GCGGCGCCGCGCAACTGCTCGAAGCCGAGCTCCCTAGCGCGGCACTGGCCGAATACACCCAAGTCATCATTTCCGAAGCCGACCGCTTGCAGGCGCTGGTGGACCGCTTGAGCGGCCCGCAGCGTGTGCCGCTTAATGCGCGGCCGGTGAACATCCACGAAATCTGCGAGCGCGTCTGCGCCCTGATCCAGGCCGAATTCCGCAACGACGTGACGATCCTGCGTGACTACGACGCGTCGGTGCCCGATTTGAAAGGCGATGCGGCCCGCTTGATGCAGGCGGTGCTGAACGTGGCCCGCAATGCCGCACAAGAGCTGGTCGCCCGCCCGCAAGGGCCACAGACGGAGCCGGGCGTGGTCACGCTGCGCACTCGCGTCGCCCGCCAGGTCATGCTGGCCCATCGGCAGCACCGGCTGGCGTTGGTGCTGTCCATTATCGACAACGGTCCCGGCGTGCCGGACCACATCCGTGACCGCATTTTCCACCCGCTGGTCACGGCCAGGGCCGGCGGTACCGGGCTGGGCTTGAGCCTGGCCCAGGACTTCGTGCAACAGCACGGCGGCATCATCGAATTTGAATCCCGACCGGGGCGTACCGAGTTTCGCCTGGTCCTACCGATGGAGCCCGCACACTGATGAAACCCGTATGGATCGTCGACGACGACCAGGCCATCCGCTGGGTCCTTGAAAAGGCCCTGGCCCGCGCTGGTGTCCCCACCCGTAGTTTTTCCCAATCGGCCGACGTGCTGGAAGCGCTGTCGCGCGAAACGCCCGTCGCATTGGTGTCCGATATCCGCATGCCGGGCGGCAATGGCCTGGAGCTGTTGCGCCAACTGAAGGAACGCCATCCCGGCCTGCCGGTCATTGTGATGACCGCGTTTGCCGACCTGGACAGTACCGTGTCCGCCTTCCAGGGCGGCGCGTTTGACTACCTGGCCAAGCCGTTCGACGTGAACGAGGCGGTGGCGCTGATTCAACGCGCCATGCAGGAATCCGCGCAGCCCGAAACGCCCGAAGGGCAGGGCGAGTCCGCGCAGAACAACGAACGCTGGATGATGACCCAGTCGTCGTCTACCGCGATGCAGGAAGTGTTTCGCGCCATTGGCCGGCTGGCCCAGTCCAAGGTCACGGTCTTGATCACCGGCGAGTCGGGCACGGGCAAGGAATTGGTGGCGCGTGCACTGCATGGCCACGGCGTGCGCGCCAGCGGCCCCTTCGTGGCGCTGAACGCGGCGGCCATTCCGCGCGATCTGCTGGAAGCCGAACTATTCGGGCACGAGCGCGGCGCCTTCACGGGCGCCAACAATCTGCGTCGTGGCCGCTTTGAAGAAGCGCATGGCGGCACGCTGTTCCTGGATGAAATCGGCGACATGCCGATCGAATTGCAGACGCGATTGCTGCGTGTGTTGGCCGAAGGCAGTTTCTATCGCGTGGGCGGCGCGCAGCCGGTGCGTGTGGACGTGCGTATCGTGGCGGCGACCCACCAGCCGCTGGAGCAGCGGGTTGAGCAGGGCTTGTTCCGCGAAGACTTGTTTCACCGTCTGAACGTGATTCGCCTGCGTCTGCCGCCTTTGCGCGAGCGCGTGGAGGACATCCCCGCGCTGGCCCAGCATTTCCTGACCGCCAGTGCCCGCACGCTGGGCGTGCCGGTCAAGCGTCTGACGCCGGACGCCTTGGCCGTGCTGACCAAGTTCGACTTTCCCGGCAACGTGCGCCAGCTAGAGAACTTTTGCCATTGGTTGACCGTGATGGCGCCGGGGCAGACGGTGGATCGGCAAGATCTTCCGCCGGAAATCCGCGCGCTGGAACATCAGCAGCATCAACCTGCGATGGCGCCGTTGCGTCCCGCCGCGCCCATCTCGGGTATCGGCACCGTGGTGCAGGCCGGCCAGGGGCAGGGCGCGGACGACGGCGCGCCGCGCAATTGGCAGGATTCCTTGCTGCGCGATGCGCAGTACCGCCTGGAGCGCGGCGAGCCCGCTGTAATGGCGACGCTGACGCGCCAATTTGAAAAGATCCTGCTGCAAAGCGCGCTGGACGCCAGCCGTGGCCGTCGCGTGGAAGCGGCCTCGCGGCTGGGGATTGGCCGCAACACCATCACCCGCAAACTGCGCGAGCTGGGGATAGAAGACGAGTGATGTGATGGGGCGTGGCGGGGCGTGAGGTGGCGTGGTCTGGCGTGGACGCCTGCCCTTCACCCCTTCACCCCTTCACCCGCTATCCCAGCCCCAGCAGGCTTTCGCACAGTCGCGGCGACTTCAGCTTCTGCAACCACCACTTCAGCGCTTCCCCCGGCGCTTCCGCGCGCCAGGCGTACGCCACGTGCTCGGTCAGCGACATCCCTTCATCGGTGTCGCACACCACCAGCAAGCCTTGCGACAGGTACGGCGCGGCCATCGTCATCGGCAGGTAGCCGCAACCCAGCCCCCGCACCTGCGCGTCGATCTTGGCTTGCATCGACGGCATCACCAGCGTGGGTTGGTCGGCCAGAATGCCGCGCGATTGCGGCGGCAGATTGCGCGACGTATCGGCAACCACCACGGCGCAGTATCGCGTGATGTCGGCGCGGCTAAGCGGCTGCGGCAACGACGCCAGCGGGTGATGCGCGGCCACGCAGAACGCAAACTGCGTGGTGCCGATGGCTTGCGAGCGATACGGCCCGGTGGGCTCGGCATTGGCGCCGGCGCCTATCACCAGGTCGGCGCGCCCCGACGTCAAGGCGTCCCAGTTTCCACTTAGCACCTCGCTTGAGAAACGCAGCGTCGTCGCGCTTTCCAGCGTCTGGAATTCCTCGATCAAGTCATACAAAGGCCGCCAGGGCAGCACGGCGCTGACCGCAATCCGCAGTTCCACTTCCCAACCGGTGGCAATGCGTTTGACGCGGCACGCCAGGTCATCAAGCGACTGCAACACGTGCCGGCCATCTTTCAGCAGCGTCTCGCCGGCCGGCGTCAGCAGCGCGCGGTGCCCCGAACGATCGAACAGCAACACATCAAGCCCGTCTTCCAGCTTGCGGATGGAATAGGTGACGGCCGAGGGCACCTTGCCCAGTTCGCGGGCCGCCTTGGCAAAGCTGCCGTGACGCGCAATAGCGTCCACCAGGATGAGCAGTTCGGGGGTGATGGGTTGCATGGGGGGCATCGCCAGGGGCGTTCAAAAAAATTGAATGATCTCGTCAAAATATAGCGCCAAACGGCGGTTCCAGCGCGCGCAGAATATCACTCATGCCAGGGATGCAGCACACAGGCAACAGCAAGAAGCCAGGCCCGCATTCCTACAACCATTCATATTATTGAAACAGGAGTCCACAATGCTTACGATTCGCCGCGCTAACGAACGGGGTCATGCCAACCACGGATGGCTGGATTCGTTTCACACCTTTTCCTTCGCCAACTACTACGATCCCGCCCACATGGGCTTCGGCTCGCTGCGCGTGATCAACGATGACCGCATCGCCGCCGCTCGCGGCTTCGGCACCCACGGGCATCGCGACATGGAGATCATTACCTATGTGCTGGACGGCGCCATCGCCCACAAGGACAGCATGGGCAGCGGCTCGACCATCAAGCCGGGCAATGTGCAGCGCATGAGCGCCGGGCGTGGCGTGATGCACTCGGAGTTCAACCCGCTGTCGGATGCCGAAACGCACATGTTGCAAATCTGGATCGAGCCCAACGTCACCGGCATTGCGCCGGAATATGAAGAGCGCGAGTTCAGCGATGCGCAAAAGCGTGGCCGCCTCCAAGCCCTGGTGTCGCCGGATGGTGATGACGGGTCGATGAAGATCCATCAAGACGCGCGCCTTTACGGCGGCCTGTTCGATGGCGACGAATCGGCCACGCTGACACTGGCGGCCGGCCGCCGTGCCTGGGTGCACGTGGCCCGTGGCAGCGTGACGGTCAACGGCGTTGAACTGTCGGGCGGCGACGCCGTGGCGATCACGGACGAAACCCGTGTCGAGCTGTCGGGCGGCAAGAACGCCGAAGTGCTGGTGTTTGACCTGGCGTAAGCCTAGAGCGCCGGGCGGAAACGAATTCCGCCCGGCGATTGTTTTGACGAGGCCGCTGGGCCTTAACATGGCCCTTGGCCTATTCATGCGGAGTACTGCACCATGTCCACCTTGTCTGAAGCCGGCGAAAGCCAGATCGAAACCGTCGTCGTGCCGCGCACCTCTGATCTGGGCGGTTTTTCCGTTCGCCGCGCCATCCCGTCGGCGCAGCGTCGCACGGTTGGCCCGTTTGTTTTCCTGGACCATATGGGTCCCGCCGATTTCGACGTGGGTTCGGGCATTGATGTGCGGCCGCATCCGCATATTGGCTTGTCTACCGTTACCTATCTGTATGAAGGCTCGATGGTGCACCGCGACGGCGCGGGCAATACCAAGACCATTCTTCCTGGCGAAGTGAACTGGATGACGGCAGGGCGCGGCATCGTGCACTCGGAGCGTTCGTCGCCCGAAGCGCGCCTGGCGCCGCAGCGCCTCTGTGGCCTTCAAATCTGGGTGGGCCTGCCCACCAAGTACGAAGAAACGGACCCCGGGTTCACGCACTACGGCCTGGATGCCCAGCCCGTGATCGAAGGCGAGGGCGTGCGTGCGCAAGTGGTGGCGGGCTCGCTGTTTGGCAAGACGTCGTCGGTCAAGACCCTGTCGCCGCTGTTCTACGGCGACCTGCAATTGCAGGCGGGCGCCACGACGGTGCTGCCGGCCGAATACGAAGAGCGTGCGGCGTACCTGGCGCAAGGCACGGTCGAGGTAGACGGGCAGGTGTTTGAAAGCGGACGGCTGGTGGTGTTCGCGCCGGGCCGGCCGGTGCAGATCCGCGCCATCACGGCTGCCCGCTTTGCCGTCATCGGCGGCGAACCGCTGGATGGTCCGCGCTATGTCTGGTGGAACTTCGTCTCCAGCAGCAAGGACCGGATCGAGCAAGCCAAGCAGGACTGGCAGCGCACCCGTTTCGACCAGGTCGTGCCTGGCGACGAGACGGAATTCATCCCGCTGCCGGAACCGCGGGCCTGAGCGTATGGCCGTCGGGAATGGTCGTCGCGAATCGTTGTCGCGAATCGTTGTCGTGAATAGACGCCGAAAATAGACGCCGAAAATAGACGCCGCATATATAGACGTGCCCCCCCTGCCGCGCAAGCCCTGCGCGGCAGTATGATGCGCCTCCAATCTTTGATAACAACAGGATGGAGACACATGCATCGCCATACATTCAATCTGGTGCGCGGCGTGGCCGCGCTGGCGCTGGTGCACGGCGCGTCCGTGGCGCTGGCCGCGGGCTACCCGACCAAGCCCATCACCTTCATCGTGCCGTACACGGCCGGCGGCACTACCGACTTGGTGGCGCGCACGGCGGGCCAGAAGGTGGCCGAAAAACTGGGGCAACCCGTCATTGTTGAAAACCGCCCCGGCGCGGGCGGCAATATCGGCATGGACGCGGTTGCCAAGGCCGCGCCCGACGGCTACACGATCGGTTTCGGCGCCATTTCCACCAACGCGTTAAACCCCTTCGTCTACCCGAAGATGCCGTTCGATCCCACCAAGGATTTCACGGGCGTCAGCATGTTGGGCGCGTCGTCGGTGGTGCTGGAAACCGGCCCCGCCTTGAAGGTCGACAGCGTGAAGGATCTGGTCGCCTACGCCAAGCAACATCCCGGCACGTCGTTCGGCACGCCGGGCACGGGCACGTCCATGCATCTGGCCGGTGTGATGTTCGACCAGCTGACCGGCGCGGGCATGCAGCACATTCCGTACAAGGGCAGCGCGCAGGCGCTGAACGATTTGCTGGGCGGGCACTTGCCTGTGATGTTCGACAACCTGCCGGCGTCGTTGCCGCACATCACGTCGGGCAAGGTGCGCCCGTTGGCGGTCACGGGCAGCAAGCGCGCGCCGGCGTTGCCGGACGTGCCGACGCTGGCCGAACTCGGTTATTCCGGTGCGGTGGTTGACCCCTGGTTTGCGGTGTACGGCCCGGCGAACATGTCGCCGGAAGCCACGCGCGCGCTTAGCGAAGCCTTTCAGTGGGCGCTGGCCTTGCCCGAAGTGAAGGACAAGCTTGAGCAGGCCGGATTCATGCCCTATGGATCCACGCCGGAAGAAGTGCAACGCCTGACCGCCAGCCAGTACGAATCGTTCAAGGCGCTGTCGCAAAAGGTGAAGCTGTCGGCGGACTGACCGCCGGCGGGTGGGGCCAGCACTGCCGCGCTGCATGCGCGATGGCAATGCGCGATGGAAATGCTGGATGGAATTGCGGGATGGAAATCAGCGCCCGCGGGCGAAAGCCTGCTCGCGCTGTTCTTCCAACGCTTCGCGGCGGATGAAGTCGCGCACGAAGTCGTTGCGGGGCTGATGGTGCAGGTTATATGGGGTGTCCCATTGCGCGATGCTGCCCTGGGTCATGACACCGATGCGGTCGGCAATAGCGAAGGCTTCGGCCTGGTTGTGTGTGACGAGGATGGCCGTGTGGCCGGTCGTGTTCAGGATGTCGCGCACTTCAAACGCCAGGCGTTCGCGCGTATCCACATCCAGGTTTGAAAATGGCTCGTCCAGCAGCAGCAGGTCGGGCGAGGGCGCCAGCGCGCGCGCCAGCGCCACGCGCTGTTGCTGGCCGCCCGAGATTTCATGCGGGTAGCTGGCGGCGGCGTGCGCCAGGCCCACCAGTTCCAGCATTTCCTCGACGCGTCGCGCGCGCTCGGCTCGCGGCAGCTTGCGCAGGCCGAACGCCACATTCAGCGCGACCGTCAGATGTGGGAACAGGGCGTAATCCTGGAACATCATGCCCACGCGCCGGTGCTCGGGCGCAACCTGTTCGGTGGCCGACGAAATCACCGTGCCGTCCAGCAGAATGCGCCCCGCGCGCACCGGCTCAAACCCGGCAATGGCGCGCAGCACGGTCGTCTTGCCGCAACCCGATTCACCCAGCAGGCAGCCGATATGCCCCACAGGCAGGCCCAGCGACAGGTCTTGCACCACGGGTTTCAGGCCCTTGGGCGTGTCGTAGGCCAGGGAAAGATGTTCGATTTCTAGCAGATCGGGCACGATGATCAATGTCCCATTTTCAGATTGGTGCGCGCCAGCAGGATGACGGGCAGAAGGCCGGCCAGCACGATCGCCAGCGCCGCGACGGCGCCTTCCTCGTACGTGCCACGGGCGGCTTCGGCGTAGAGCCAGGTGGCCAGCGTGTCGAAATTCATGGGGCGCAGCAGCAGGGTGGCGGGCAGCTCTTTCATGGCGTCCACGAACACCAGCAGCGCACTGGCCGCCAGCGCGGGGCGCAGCAGCGGCAAGTGCACGCGGCGCAGCGTGCCCCCGGATGTCTCGCCCAACAGGCGCGAGGCCTGTTCCAGCGAAGGCGGAATGCGGGCAAGTCCCGCTTCCAGCGCGCCGGTGGAAATGGCCAGGAAGCGGATCACGTACGCGCACACCAGCGCGGCCATGGACCCCATCAGGAACAGGCCCGTTCCACCAAATACCTTGGCCACCGCCGTGTCGATCCAGACGAACGGCGTCAGCAGGCCAATGGCCAGCACGGTGCCTGGTACGGCGTAGCCCAGGCTCGCAATGCGCGCGCAGGCGCGGCCGGGGTTGAACCCGGCGCTTTCGCGCAGGGTGCGCCCCGCCCAAGCCACGATCAAGCCGCATAACAACGTGACGATGGTGGCGCTGAACGCCACGATCAGCGTGTTCGACAGGCCGTTAATGAGCTGGTCCGATACGCCGCCAACCTGGTCCAGGCGCTTGTAGGTTTCCACGATCAGGTAAAGCGCAGGCGCAACAAAACCCAGCACCACGGGTATCCACCCCAGCAGCGTGGCCACGGCGGCGGCCGGGCCGCGCAGGCGGCGCGGTTGCATCGGGCGCATGCGCTGCGTGTTGGCATAACGCTGGCGCTTGCGGCCGTGTCGTTCCAGCAGGATCAGGCCGATCACGATGGCCAGCATGGTCAGCGCGATCTGCGCCGCGCCGGCCAGGTCGGAACGGGTGACCCAGGTGGTGTAGACCGAGACGGTCAAAGTTTGCACGCCCAGGAATTCTGAGGCGCCGATGTCGTTCAGCGTTTCCAGCAGCGCCAGGCTCACGCCTACCACGATGGCGGGGCGCGCCAGCGGCAAGGCCACGCGGCAGAAGACGGCGATGCGGCCGGCGCCCAGGGTGCGCGCGGCCTCCAGCAGGCTGGCCGCCTGCGTCATGAACATTACGCGGGTGCTGAGGTAGACGTAGGGGTACAGCACGAAGCCCAGCACGAAAATCGCGCCATAGATGGAACGCAGGTCCGGCAGCCGAAACTGGCGCGGGCTGTCATATCCCAGCAGCGCGCGGATGGCAGTCTGGACGGGGCCAATGGGGTGCAGCAGATCCAGGTAGGCGAACGCGATGATGTAGGTAGGCACCGCCAGCGGCAGCAGCAGCGCCCAGGTCAGGACGCGGCGCGTGGGAAAGTCGTAAGCGGTCACCAGCCAGGCGGCGCCGGTGCCCAACAGCGTAACGACCACGCCCACCCCGGCAAGCAGAATGGCCGTGTTGGCAAGCGCCTGCGGCAGCACGTAGCTGGCCAGATGCTGCCAGTGCGAAAGTTCCCCACCCAGCGCCCACCAGCCCAGCGTCAGCACGGGGGCCAGCACGGCCAGGGCGATCAGGCCCGCGCCCGCCAGCCAGCCGGCGCCGCGTTCAGTCCAGCGCAGACGCATCGGCCGGGGCAAAGATTCAGTGTGCATGCTTCAACGTTGATGGCATCAATGGCAAGGCCTGTTCCCTTCAAAAAAGGAAACAGGCCCAATACTGTTCGATGGCCGCCGGACGCTTGTGGCGTCATGCGGCCATCAAGGGATCAGTTGTCGAAGCCGACCTTGTCGACCAATTCGCTGGCTTGCTTGCGATGCTTGGCAATTTCGGTCAGGGGCAGGGGATCCACCTTCAATTCGCCAAAGCTGGCGATGACCGGGTCCAGCTTCACGCCCTTGCGCACGGGGTATTCATAGTTGGCCTGGGCATACAGCGCCTGGGCGGGTTCGGAAACCAGGAAGTCCAGCAGCTTGATGGCGTTGGCCTTGTTGGGCGCGTGCGCGGCCACGGCGGCGCCGCTGACGTTCACGTGCGTGCCACCGCTTTTTTCGTTGGCGAACGTGGGGCGGATGACCTTGATGGCGTCGCCCCATTTGCGGGCGTCGGTGCCGGGCTCGGCATTCTTCATGTGGCCGACGTAGTAGGCGTTGGCCAGGCCGATATCGCAAATGCCGCCCAGGATGTCGCGCGCCACGTCGCGGTCGCCGCCGGCCGCCTTGCGGGCCAGGTTGGCCTTGACGCCACGCAGCCATTTTTCAGTGGCTTCGGCTCCGTCATGCGCGATCATGGAAGCGACCATGGCGGTGTTGTAGGGGTGCTGGCCCGAACGGATGCAGACTTTGCCCTTCCACTTCGGGTCGGCCAGATCTTCGTAGCGGAAGGATTCCAGCTTCAGGTCCTTTTCCACGTACAGCACGCGGTCGCGCAGCGACAGGGCGTACCATTTGCCGTCGGCGCCGCGCAGGTTAGCGGGGATCACCGACTCCAGCGTCTGCGACTTGACGGCCTGCGTCACGCCGCCATCAACCAGGTCCAGCAGGTTGCCGATGTCCACGGTCATCAGTACGTCGGCGGGCGACTTGGCGCCTTCAGCCTTGACGCGTTCCAGCAGGCCGTCCTTGACGAATACCGTGTTGACCTTGATGCCGCTTTCCTTGGTAAAGGCGTCCAGCAACGGTTGGATCAGCTTGGGTTCCCGGGTGGTATACAAGCTGACTTCTTCCGCGGCGTTGGCCGATACGGTGAAGGCGGCGGCGCCGGCCAGCGCCAGGGCGCGCAGCAGCGAATTCAATTGGGGACGCTTGGTCATGTCGGGAAACTCCGGCTAGGGCTGCAACGGAAAGGGCAGGGTCTTGCAAGCCTTTCCGCTGCTTAAAACAGTCTGCTAACGAAAATGATTATCAACTGAGAACGCGACAATAACAGGAAGCAAAGACGCGTTCAACTTTTCGTAAGCGGCCACTGTTCCAGCCTTGATTCCTATCAATACGTCATAAGCGTATTACGGAATAATGAGACAAGTTCCCAATAAGACCTGTAGAATAGGGTCAACCCTAATAAGCGAATTCCGACATGGCTGCTTTCAACACAGAGCGCGTACTTAGCGTGCACCACTGGAACGACACCCTGTTCTCCTTCACTACCACGCGTGACGCGGCCTTGCGGTTCCACAACGGCCACTTCGTCATGATCGGCCTGGAAGTTGAAGGCAAGCCGCTGCTGCGTGCCTACAGTATCGCCAGCGCCAACTACGAAGAAAACCTGGAATTTCTCAGCATCAAGGTGCAAAACGGCCCGCTGACTTCGCGGCTGCAGCATCTGAAAGAAGGCGACACCATCCTGGTCAGCCGCAAGCCGGTTGGCACTCTGGTCGTCGACGACCTGAAGCCCGGCAAGCATCTGTTCCTGTTTGGTACGGGCACCGGCCTGGCGCCGTTCATGAGCATCATCAAAGACCCCGACATCTACGAACGCTTCGACAAGGTCATCCTGGTGCATGGCGTGCGTTGGGTCAGTGAACTGGCCTACGCCGACTTCATCGAGAAAGAGCTGCCGAACAATGAATTCTTCGGCGATGTCGTGCGCGAAAAGCTGGTGTACTACCCCACCGTTACGCGCGAGCCGTTCCGCAACCAGGGCCGCATCACCGAACTGATGGAAAACGGCAAACTGTGCGATGACATCGGCATCCCCCAGATCAACCCGGAAACCGATCGCGCCATGATCTGCGGTAGCCCGCATATGTTGGCCGACATCAGCGCCATGCTGGACAAGCGCGGCTTCACCGTGTCGCCGGGCGTGGGCCAGCCGGGCGACTACGTAGTCGAACGCGCATTCGTGGACAAATAAGTCACCGTCTTGCGGTAGTAAAAAGCCCCATCGCATGCGATGGGGCTTTTTTATGCTCGTCGGGCGGAAACGGCGGGGATCATTCCGGCTGAATGCCGGCCTTCTTGATGATGTCGCCCCATTTCTTCGATTCGGCTTGCTGGAACGTGGCCAGTTCGTCCGGCGTGGACGTGGCGGCGTCCGTGCCCGTCTGCGCGTAGAACTGCTGCGCCGGCTTGGTCTTGGTGGCCTTGACCAGCAATTCATTCAGACGCTTGACGACATCGGGCGGCGTGCCCGCCGGCGCATAGGCGGCGAACCAATAGCCCATTTCGTAACCCGGCACACCGGCTTCGGCAATCGTCGGCACGTCGGGCGCCAGCGGCGAGCGCGCAGTGCCCGTCACGCCCAGGGCGCGCAATTTACCCGACTTGACCTGCGGCAGGCCGGTAGCGGTGTCGGTGATCATCATGTCGATCTGGCCGCCCAGCAGGTCAGTGACCGCCAGCGGGTTGCTCTTGTACGGCACATGCAGCAGCTGCACGCCCGCCATTTGCTGCAACAGTTCGCCCGCGATCCGGCTGCTGGAGCTGCCGCTGCCGAAACTCAGCTTGCCCGGCGACTTCTTCGCTTGCGCCAGGAAGTCGGCCACGGTCTTGGCCTGCGAATTCGGGTTCACCACCATGATCTGGCCGCCTTTGCCTAACAACGAGATCGGGGCAAAGTCCTTGACCGGCTGGTAGGTCAGCGATTTGTACAGGTGTTCGTTGGCGGCGTGGGTGGTGTTGGTGGTGATCAGCACCGTATAGCCGTCAGGCGCGGCCCGCGCGCCCGCCGCGGCGCCAATCATAGCGCTGGCGCCCGGCTTGTTTTCAATGACGACCGCCTGACCGGTCTGCTCGGTGACACCCTGGCCGATTGCACGGCCGATCTGGTCCGTGGCGCTGCCGGCCGCGAAGGGCACGATGAACGTGATCGGCTTGGTGGGGAACGACTGGGCCAGCGCGGTCAAGGGCAGGGCGGCGGCCAGCAACAAGGCCAGACGGCCCTTTGATGAAATTCGCATGTTGTGTCTCCTGGGGTGCTTTTTTTATAAGGGATGGAAAAATCAGGCGGCCGCGGGGCGGTCACCGGGTACGTCTGGCAGCCGGCGTGCCAGTTCAGGGCTGACCTCCACCGTCAGGTCCAGTAATCGGAAGGACAGGCTCTTGCCGTGCGTGTCCAGGTTCAGGGCATCGTTTACACCGCCGTCCAGCACGCCTTCCAGCACGAAATTCATGGCGTGCAGTGTCGGCAGCAGATAGCGCGTGACGCGGGCGGGGTGGCGATACGCAAACCACTCGGCCACGCGCGCGTCGGTCACCTGGGACACCAGCACGTCGTAGCATTCCGGGTCCCAGGCGATCAGGCTCAGGTTTGAGATGTCGCCCTTGTCGCCCGAACGGCTATGGGCCAGGCGGTACAGCGGCACGGCCTGCATGGGGGATGTGGTCATGGCGCGATGGTCTCCAGAAATGTCCAGCCGCTGTGCACGGCATCGCGGGCAATGGTGCAAGACACCATGTTCAGACGCGGACGCAACGCGGTGCGCACCCCCCCGCCGCCGGCCGGGCCGCAGGTGTACAGCGCGGTCACTTCGCGCAGGATGCGTTCGGCTTGGGCGCGATCGGCGTGTTCGCCGGCCAGGCGCAGGCGCACGTCGCGCGCGTGCGAATCGGGCAGCGAGCGCCGCATTTCACCGGCGTCATCGCCCAGGATGCTGATTGCGCCGATCAGGTCGGCGCGCAGCGTAAAGCCGGATCCAAGCCGTTTCTGCACGATGTCCGCAGCCAGGCGCGCGCGCGCTTCCGCTTGCACGCCCGCGTAGGAAATCTCGGCTTCGGCCAACCAGCCGCCTCGGTAGCAGACGTTGACCTTGAGCTCGTCCGGGCGGGCGTGCCCGGTAATGCCTTGCACGGCGACGCGGTTGCCGCCCAGTTCCACAACGCGTGCCTGACTTAAGTCCGCCACCACATCAGGCGTCAGGTAACGCGCCGGGTCGTGGACTTCGTACAGCAGTTGTTCCTTTACCGTGCGGGCGTCCACCGCTCCGCCCGTGCCGTCCGCCTTGCTGATGACGAATTCGCCGTCGGCATGGATCTGGGCAATCGGAAAGCCCGCCGCGTGCACGTCGGGCACTTCTTTCAAACCGGGCACGCAGAAATAGCCGCCCGTCACTTGCAAGCCGCATTCCAGCATGTGGCCGGCCATGGTGGCGCGACCCAGCCGGGGCCAGTCCGCCGCGTCCCAGCCGAAGTGGGCCAGGGCGGGGCCCAGCGTCAACGAAGGGTCCGCCACGCGGCCCGCCACGACGATCTGGGCCCCGGCCACCAACGCTTGGGCGATTTCGGTGGCGCCCAGATAGGCGGTGGCGCTGACGACATCGTGTCCCGCCAGCGCGTCGCCCAACCGTTCTTGCAGCAGCGCACGTTGTTCCGGCGTGTTCAACGCATCGCCGTAGACGACCGCGATGCGCGGCGTGGGCAGGCCCTGTTCGCGCGCAATGGTGGCAATGCGCCGGGCAGCGGCTTCCGGGTTGGCCGCGCCAAAGTTGCTGACGATGTTGATGCCGTGGCGCAGGCAGTCGGCCAACACGGGCGACACCAGTTCGTCCAGCAGCGGCTCGTAGCCGCGATTCGGGTCGTCATTGCGCGCCAGTTGCGCCAGCGCCAGCGTGCGCTCGGCCAGCGTTTCGAAGATCAGTGTGCCGCCGCCCTGGGCGGCCAGCGTGCGCACAACGGCGGCGGCGCCGTCGCTGCGGTCACCGGAAAAGCCAGAGGCGCAGCCGATAAGCAGGGGAGATTGAGGCATAGGGGGTCCAGTCGGGCCTTGCGATTTCAAGCCACTATAGGCATGCGCCCATCATCAGTAAAATAGAAAAATCGGATCAATTGATAGAGAAAGCCCATGAATCTATCTGCCCGCCAGCTGCGCGCGTTTGTCGCCTTGGCCGACGAACGCCATTTCACGCGCGCAGCCCAGCGCTGCCACCTGACGCAGCCGGCGTTCAGCGCCCTGATCCGGCAGCTGGAAGACAGCGCCGGCCTGCGGCTGTTCGACCGCAATACCCGCCACGTTGAATTGACCGCCGAAGGGCGGGTGCTGGACGCTTCTGCCCGCCGCCTGCTGGCGGACATGGACCTGGTCATGGAAGACATGCGCGACCATGCCGCGCGTCGACGCGGCCGGGTGGCGTTGGCCGCGCTGCCGTCGCTGGCGGCGGGCTGGTTGCCGGGCTTGCTGGCGCGTTTTGGGCTAGCGCACCCCGGTATCGTGGTGGATCTGCGCGATGCCTTGCTGGACCCGTGCCTGGACATGGTGCAAAGCGGGCAGGTGGATTTCGCCCTGGCGTCGCGGCGTGCCGACATGACCGATCTGGACAGCGAATTCCTGCATGCCGATCGCTACTTTTTGGTGTGCCGGGCAGACCACCCGCTGGCGGCCCAGCCCCGTGTCCGGCTGCGGGATATCGCAAAATTTCCCGTCATCCAGCTTGCGCGCGGCAGCAGTGTGCGCAAACATCTGGACGAAGCGTTCGGTGCCGACGCGCCCTTGCCGGTGTTTGAAGTAGAGCATCTGGCCACCGTGACCGGCCTGGTGCGCGCCGGCCTGGGGGTATCCGTTGTGCCGGCCATGACGCTTTTTCACTTTGCCAGCAATGACTTGCGCGTGGTGCCGCTGGCCGGTCGCGCGTTGACCCGGCCGCTGTACCTGGTGCAGCGCCGCGGCCGCAGCCTGTCGGTTGCGGCGCAAGCGCTAGCCGACTTGCTCATCGCGCATCGAGGCGATATCGGCGGGGCGGGCCATCAGCCGTCCGCATGAAACCGGATTTCGTCCCTGCCTGCGTCATCCGGCCACTTTCGCAAATGTCTATTGCTGGATAAACTTCGATAGTTGTAGCTTTCTATCCGTCAACCGAAGGATTCCGCCCATGAGCAAGCAAATCATCCATACCGACGCAGCGCCCGCCGCCGTTGGCCCTTACTCGCAAGCGGTTGCCGTTACCGGCACCAAGACTGTCTACTTGTCGGGCCAGATCGGCCTGGAGCCGGGCACGGGCGATCTGGTCTCTGAGAACTTCGACGCGCAAGTGCGTCAGGCCTTTGCCAACATGCAGGCCGTCATCACCGAGGCCGGCGGTACGCTGGACAACGTCGTCAAGCTGACCTTGTTCCTGACCGACCTGGGCAAATTCACCGCCGCCAATTCCATCATGGCCGAGATCATTCCGCAGCCGTTCCCGGCACGCTCGACCATTGGCGTGGCCAGCCTGCCCAAGGGCGCGCAGTTTGAAGTCGAAGCCATCATGGTTCTGTAAGGCGCACCCGTACGCTGCATCCCAGGGGTTCGTTTCTTGATGCCGGCCGCGGCCGTGGCTTCCAAGCGAACCGGCGCCGATAAAAACGGCGCCGGCAAACCGATGACGGATACCGAACGCAAGCTTCGGAATCTGGGTTTGGTGCTGCCCGAGGACTTCGTGCTGCATCTGCCACTGCGCTACGAAGACGAAACCCGCGTTGTCCCCATCAGCGCCTTGCGGCCCGGTTATGCCGGGCAGGTTGAAGGCGAGATCACTAAGTCCGAGGTCCAGTACCGGCCTCGGCGCCAACTTACCGCCACGCTGGCGGACGAGACTGGCGAAATTCAATTGCGCTGGCTGAACTTCTACCCCAGCCAGCAAAAGCAGATCAGCGTGGGCAAGCGCCTGCGCGCCCGGGGCGAAGTGCGCAGCAATCTGTTCGGGCGCCAGATGGTGCACCCGCGCATGACCAATGCCGACGCGCCGTTGCCCACGGCACTGACGCCCGTGTATCCCACCACCGAAGGCCTGCCGCAACTGACGTTGCGTCGCGCCATCGCCCAGGCGCTGGACCGCGCCGACCTGTCCGACACCTTGCCGCCCGAAGCGCTTGAACGCTACGATCTGCCGCCGTTCGAGCCCGCCATTCGTGCGCTGCACACCCCCGCGCAAGGCGAATCGGAACAGGCGCTGCTGGACCGCGTGCATCCCGCGTGGCGGCGCATCAAGTTCGATGAACTGCTGGCGCAGCAGCTGTCGCTGGCCGCCGCGCGCGCGGCCCGCCGCATCAAGGAAGCGGAATCGCTGCCCGTGCGCAATGAGCCGGGCGGCCTGGTCGCCAAGCTGTACGCGAATCTGCCTTTCAAACTGACCGCCGCCCAAAAGCGCGTGGTGCAGGAAATTTCGGCCGATCTGGCCAAGCCCTATCCCATGCACCGCCTGCTGCAAGGCGACGTGGGCAGCGGCAAAACCGTCGTCGCCGCCATTGCCGCCGCGCAGGCCATCGCGGGCGGGGCGCAGGTTGCGCTGATGGCCCCCACAGAAATCCTGGCCGAGCAGCACTTCCACAAGCTGGTGTCGTGGTTGCAGCCGTTGGGGGTGAACGTCGCGTGGCTTAGTGGCAGCCTTACGGCCAAGGCGCGCCGCGAAGCCGCCGCCGCCGCGGCTGACGGCAGCGTGCAACTGGTCGTCGGCACCCAGGCCATTATTCAAGACCACGTTGAATTTCATCGGCTGGGTCTGTCTATCGTTGACGAGCAGCATCGCTTTGGCGTGGGGCAACGCCTGGCCCTGACCAAAAAGGGCGAAACCGTGCGCGGCCGCATCGTGCCGCACCAGCTCAACATGAGCGCCACGCCCATTCCGCGCACGCTGGCCATGACGTTCTTTGCAGACCTGGACGTGTCCGTCATCGACGAACTTCCCCCCGGCCGCACCCCCGTGTTGACCAAGCTGGTGTCGGACGCGCGGCGCGAAGAAGTCATCGCCCACGTCGCCCAGGCGGCTCGCGGCGGCCAACAAGTGTATTGGGTGTGTCCGCTTGTCGAAGAAAGCGAAGCGCTGGAATTGCAAACCGCCGTGGACACCTACGAAGGCATGCGGGTCGACCTTCCCGATTTGCGCATCGGCCTGGTTCACGGCCGCTTGCCGCAAGCGGAAAAGGCCGCCGTCATGCAGGCATTTCGCGAAGGCGAAGTGGACCTGCTTGTCGCCACCACCGTCATCGAAGTGGGCGTGGACGTGCCCAACGCCTCGTTGATGGTCATTGAACACGCCGAACGTTTCGGGCTGGCGCAGCTGCACCAGCTGCGCGGGCGGGTAGGGCGCGGCACCGCTGAATCGGTCTGTGTGCTGCTGTACCAGACCCCGTTGTCCCAGGTTGCGCGCGAACGTCTGCGTGCCATGTTCGAGACGTCCGACGGCTTTGAAATTGCCCGACGCGACCTGGAACAGCGCGGCCCCGGCGAATTCCTGGGCACGCGCCAATCGGGCATGGCGCTGCTGCGCTTTGCCGACCTGGAAACCGATGCCTCTATCGCGGAAGACGCGCGTGAGGCCGCGGTGTGGTTGCGCGCCGAGCATCCCGGTGCCGTCCAGGCGCACCTGGCCCGCTGGATGCGCGGCCGCGAAGACTTCCTGCGGACCTGATGCGATGCGGCCCGTCCTATACCTGACTCATTCAAGCGCCGGCCCTAAGGCCCGCGCGTAACTCCGGGGGCGCAGTCCACCATGACTCTCACCGAACTCAAGTACATCGTCGCCGTTGCGCGTGAACGCCATTTCGGGCGGGCCGCCGAAGCCTGTTTCGTCAGCCAGCCGACGCTGTCGGTTGCGATACGCAAGCTGGAAGACGAGCTGGGCGTGACGCTGTTCGAACGCGGCGGCGCCGAAGTCGGTGTTACCCCCATCGGCCAACGCATCGTCGCGCAGGCGCAGAAAGTACTGGAAGAAAGCGCCAGCATCAAAGAGATCGCGCGGCAAGGCCACGACCCGCTGGCCGGGCCGTTGCGCGTCGGCGTGATCCATACCATCGGCCCGTACTTGCTGCCCAAGCTCGTCCCCGTGCAAATCGGCCGCACGCCGCAGATGCCATTGCTGCTGCAAGAGAACTTCACCGTGCGTCTGGTGGAACTGCTGCGCCAGGGCGAAATCGATTGCGCCATCATGGCGCTGCCGCTGCCCGAGGCCGGGTTGGTCATGCAGCCGTTGTACGACGAACCCTTCATCGTCGCGGTGCCCAATGACCACGAACTGGCGCAAAGAAAATCCATCGACGCGCAGGACCTGAAGCAGCAGACCATGCTGCTGCTGGGCAGCGGCCATTGCTTTCGCGACCAGGTGCTGGAGGTCTGTCCGGAACTGTCACGGTTCTCGGCGGCCAGCGACGGCATCCAACGCACCTTCGAGGGCTCGTCGCTGGAGACGATCCGCCACATGGTGGCCGCAGGCATCGGCGTGACCGTGTTGCCGATCACCGCCGTCCCCGAGCATCCGCCCAGCAACAGCCTGCTGCGCTATCTTCCGTTCGACGGCCACGTGCCCGAGCGCCGCGTCGTCCTGGCATGGCGCCGGAGCTTCCCGCGCCTGGCCGCCATCGAAGCCTTGGCGCAAGCGGTGTACGAATGCGAGTTGCCGGGCGTCAAGATGCTGTCTGACGAAGCGGCGGCGGTGCAGGACTGATCTTTTGTCTGGCGCCGTGCCCGCGTCGCCGCGTTACCGCCTTACCGCCGTGCCGCCGTGCCGCCGTAGCGCCGTCCGCGGCCTCTTGCGGCACGTTTGCGCAGGGTCAAAGCGGCGGCCCGCGAGCCCTTGCTTTATGCGGGTTGCCCGCCATTTCATCATCTTTGCAGTGGTATCCTTCTTTCGTACTTTTCCTAATAGGAGCTAGCAATGGCCAAGTCCCCCAAGAAGACCCCGAGCGTTCCGCGCATCAACATCGGCATTTCGGACAAGGACCGCGCGGCCGTCGCCGGCGAATTGTCCAAGCTGCTGGCCGACTCGTACACGCTGTACCTGATGACGCACAACTTCCACTGGAACGTCACGGGGCCCATGTTCAACACGCTGCACCAGATGTTCATGACGCAGTACACGGAAGAGTGGACCGCGCTGGACAGCATCGCCGAACGCATCCGCGCCCTGGGCCACTACGCGCCGGGCACGTACCGCGAATATTCGAAGCTGTCGTCGATTGCCGAACCGGAAACCGTGCCGGAAGCGCTGGAAATGGTGCGCTTGCTGGTCAGCGGCAATGAGTCGGTCGCCAAGACGGCACGTTCGGCGTTTGAGAAAGCCGATGCGGCTAACGACCAGCCCACGGCTGATCTGCTGACGCAGCGTCTGGATGTGCATGAAAAGAATGCATGGATGCTGCGGAGCTTGCTGCAGTAAGCTCCACATCGGATCTCTTGGGGATTTGATCGGACGGACACAGCCGTCCAGCGAATCCGACAAGAGCCGAATCGGGACCAGAAACGGGCGC
>NZ_JBLVOL010000083.1:156429-186015 GCF_053543755.1 Achromobacter semiaridum
GGGGGCGGCCGTGTCCATTCTGTGCTGCTTGGTTACGTGGCTTTTCGGCGCACCACCGACGTCCACAAAGGGCAAATTCAAAATATCCCGCACGCCGGCACCGGCGGGATTCTCTTCGCCGGCGTCGGGATCCTCCAGGACGCCCGGCGTCTCAGCGCCCCAAAAATCTTCAGCCCCTGCGGCCATTCCTCCAGGCCGCTTTCCGCGTTGATATGCCCCGCACCTGAAAGCACCACGACCCGGCTGCCCCAATCCTCGGCAAACTTGCGCGCGCGTTCCAATCGGCAGTAGGGATCGTCGTCGCTGGCCACAACCACGCTCTGAAAGGGCAGGGGTTGGCGGGGGATAGGTGCGAAGGCGCGCAGGCAGGCGGGGGCGTCGGGGCGTTCGACGTCGGCGGGGGCGACCAGCAGCGCGCCGGCGACTTTGGCGCGTAGGGGGATGGGCAGGGAGGCGCTGATCAGGCAGCCCAGGCTGTGGGCGACGAGCAGGACGGGGCTGCGCGCGCGGTCGACTTCGGCGGCCAGCGTGGACACCCATTCGGCGGGCGACGGGTTTTCCCAGTCGCGTTGTTCGATGCGCACGGCGTGGGGCAGCGTGGCTGCCCAGCGGGATTGCCAGTGCTCGGGTCCGGAGTTTTTCCATCCGGGGACGATGATCGGTTGGAGTCTCATGGCGGCCATCTTGCCGCGCGGCGCTTGTAACTCAAACGAATAAATCGTCTTTTGCATATACCGCACCGGGTATAAGGCCAGGCCAGCCCGGAATGCGGCTTGCCTGTCCGACGTAGCCCTACCGGAAGGCAGCCCTTCCTATCAAACGTAGCCCGGGCCGAAGCCGGCGCCGCGTATCGAAGAAGGCTTTGCACGATGCGGCACCATTGCGCCCGAACCCCGCCGGAAGTCGGGCCAGATGGGCATAAAAGCCGCATTTTTTCGGTGTATGCTTGCCGTGCAAAAGCACCGTGGCGGGGCGTGAACTTATCGGTATCCGGCGTCCGCCCGCTACGAAAACCAATGATTAAAGCGATTAAAGGAGTCCACTCATGAAGCCAGTATTTCGTCTGACCCCGGTCATCGCGGCGCTGGGAGTCGCCGCTGGCCTGACGTTTGCCGCGGGAGCGCACGCGCAAACCATCAAGATTGGCGTGGTCGGCCCCACCACGGGCGCCGTTACGCAATATGGCGACATGGTCCGCGAAGGGGTGGATACCGCCATTGAACGCATCAACGCCGCGGGCGGCGTCAACGGCAAGAAGCTGGAAGCGGTGGTGATCGACGACGGCTGCGAGCCCAAGCAGGGCCCGGTTGCCGCGAACCGCGTCGTGAACAGCAAGATCGGCTTCGTGGTCGGTCACGTGTGCTCGGGCGCGACCATCGCCGCGGCTGACGTCTATAACAACGAAGGCGTGGTCATGGTGACGCCGTCGGCCACGGCGCCCGCGGTCACTGACGGCAAGAACTACGAGTTCATCTTCCGCACCATCGGCCGCGATGACCAGCAAGGTCCCGCCGCCGCGAAGTTCGTGCTGGAAAAGATCAAGCCGAAAAAGGCCGCCGTGCTGCACGACAAGCAGTCGTATGGCCAGGGCATTGCCACCGCCGTCAAGAACGACCTGGAAAAGGGCGGCGTGCCCGTCGCGATTTTTGAAGGCGTCAATGCCGGCGACAGCGACTACTCGGCCGTCATCACCAAGCTTAAGGCCCAAGGCGTGGACTTCGTCTACTACGGCGGCTACCACCCGGAAATGGGGCTGTTGCTGCGCCAGGCCGCCGAGCAAGGCGTGAAGGCCAAGTGGATGGGTCCGGAAGGCGCGGGCAATCCGGACATCAACGCCATTGCCGGCGATGCCGTCGAAGGCATGTTGCTGACCTTGCCGGCCGACTTCACCCAGAATGCCGCCAACGCGGACATCGTGAAGGCGTTTGAAGCCAAGAAGCGCAACGCCGGTGGCGCGTTCCAGATGACGGCCTACACCGCGACCCAGGTCATTGCGGACGGCATCAAGGGCGCCGGCAGCGACGACCCGACCAAGGTTGCCAAGTACCTGCACGCCAATTCCTTCGACACGCCGATCGGCAAGGTGTCGTGGAACAAGCAGGGCGACCTGACGAACTTCCAGTTCGAGGTCTTCACCTGGCACAAGGACGGTTCCAAGACCGTCTATAAGTAATACCCGCAAGTAATACCGGGCAGTCATGGGCGGGCGGGCGCAAGCCCGCCGCTGCATAAGAAAACGGACCGCAAGCCATACGGCGTGCGGTCCGTTTTTTATTGCCGGGCAGGCGGTGGACGCGGCGGCCGGATGGCCGGCCGGGGGCGCGCCCGCCGATAGGCTTACAGCCCTTGTACGCGGCGACCGGTGTCGGCTTCGAACCAGTGCAGCGGGTGGCGGCCGTCCGGGCCGACGTTGACGCGGTTACCCACCTTGGCGGACGACTCGGACAATTGGCGCGTCGTGCAGCGCACGACCAGCGTGCTCTTGCCGCAGCGGCAATGCACCAGCTGTTCCGAACCTAGCGTTTCGACCATCTCAACTTCGGCCGGCACGCCTTGCGTATTCAGCAGCATGTGTTCCGGACGCATGCCCATGATGATCTTGCGGCCGCGCACCTGCGCCGGCACTTGCAACGGCGAGATCTCCAGCGGCGTGCCGTCGGCCGTCTGCACGGTACCGTCGCCTGCCACCTGTACTTCCATCAAGTTCATCGGGGGCGAGCCGATGAAGCCGGCCACGAACGTCGAGGCGGGCTTTTCGAACACTTCCATCGGCGTGCCGATCTGCTCGGGCACGCCTTGGTACATGACGATCATGCGGTGCGCCAGGGTCATGGCTTCGACCTGATCGTGCGTCACGTACAGGCTGGTCGTGCCCAGGCGGCGGTGCAGCTTCATGATTTCAAGGCGCATCGCCACGCGCAGCTTGGCGTCCAGGTTCGACAGCGGTTCGTCAAACAGGAAGACCTTGGGTTCACGCACGATGGCGCGGCCCATGGCAACGCGCTGGCGCTGGCCGCCGGACAGCGCACGGGGGCGGCGGTCCAGCAGGTGGCCCAGTTCAAGAATCTGCGCGGCGATGTCCACGCGCTTCTTGATCTCGTCCTTGGAGAATTTACGGATCTTCAAGCCATAGGCCATGTTTTCAAACACGGTCATGTGCGGGTAGAGCGCGTAGTTCTGGAACACCATCGCGATGTCGCGTTCGGCGGGTTCCAGGTTGTTGACGACCTTGTCGTCGATGACGATGTCGCCGCTGGTCACGGTTTCCAGGCCGGCAACCATGCGCATCAGCGTTGATTTGCCGCAGCCGGACGGGCCGACGATGACGATGAATTCGCCATCTTTGACATCCATGTCGATGCCATGGATGACCGGCACGTTGCCGGCATAGGTTTTCTTGACGTTACGGAAGCTGAGAGTAGCCATGTTTATTCGTGTTCGGAGTCGTGTTCGGGTAGGCGAGGGCGGGCAAGCGTCACTTTTCAGTGTCGACCAGACCCTTGACGAACCATTTCTGCATCAGGATGACGACGAGCGCCGGCGGAATCATGGCCAGCATGGCGGTGGCCATGGTGATGTTCCATTCGGTCACGCTGTCGCCGCCGCTGATCATCCGCTTGATGCCGATGACGACGGGGTACATGTCTTCCTGCGTGGTGATGAGCAGCGGCCACAGGTATTGGTTCCAGCCGTAGATGAACTGGATCACAAACAGGGCGGCGATGCTGGTCTTGGACAGCGGCAGCAGGACGTCGAAGAAAAACCGCACGGGGCCCGCGCCATCGATGCGCGCGGCTTCGATGAGCTCGTCCGGCACCGTCAGGAAGAACTGGCGGAACAGGAAGGTGGCGGTGGCCGAGGCGATCAGCGGCAGCGTCAGGCCGGCGTAGCTGTTCAGCAGACCCAGGTCGGCCACGACTTTATAGGTGGGGGCGATCCGGACTTCGACGGGCAGCATCAGCGTGACGAAGATCATCCAGAAAAAGAACATGCGGCCGGGGAAGCGAAAGTACACGACCGCGAATGCCGACAGCAGCGAGATCGCGATCTTGCCGATGGAAATCGACAGCGCCATGATCAGGCTGACGTACATCATGCGGCCGACGGGCGCGCCCGACGAACCGCCGGACGAGCCGCCAAACAGCGCCTGCATGTAGTTATCGACGAAGTGCGGGCCGGGAATCAGGGACATCGGCGCTTGCGCCACTTCCTGGGCAGTCTGCGTAGACGCCACGAAAGTGATGTAAAGCGGGAATGCCACCATCGCCACGCCGCAGAGCAGAATGAAGTGGGCCAGAATATCCAGCCAGGGACGGCGTTCAACCATTGTTATTAGCCTCGAACAAAATCAATACTGCACTTTGCGGTCGACGTAGCGGAACTGTACGACCGTCAAGGCAACCACAATGAACATCAAGATGACCGACTGGGCAGCGGACGACCCCAGGTCCAGGCCACGGAAGCCGTCGCTGTACACCTTGTAGACCAGGATCGAGGTCGACGTGCCCGGACCGCCCTGCGTCGTGGTGTCCACAACGGCGAAGGTGTCGAAGAAGGCATAGATGATGTTGACCACCAGCAGGAAGAACGTGGTGGGCGACAGCAGCGGGAACACGATGCTCCAGAAGCGGCGCGCCGGGCTGGCGCCGTCGATCGCGGCGGCTTCGATGAGCGAGCGCGGAATCGATTGCAGGCCTGCCAGGAAAAACAGGAAGTTGTACGAGATCTGTTTCCAGACGGCGGCGACAAGCACCAGCATCATGGCCTGGTTGCCATCCAGGCGCGGGTTCCAGTCCACGCCGGACTTGCGCAGCGCGACAGCCAGAATGCCCACGGAAGGCGAAAACATGAACAGCCACAGCACGCCGACCACGGCGGGCGCCACGGCGTAGGGCCAGATCAGAAGGGTCTTGTAGAGTCCCGCGCCGCGAATCACGCGGTCGGCCATGACGGCCAGCAGCAGGGACACGCCCAGACCCACAACGGCCACCAGCACCGAGAACACGGCGGTGACACGGAAGGAATCAAGGTAGGCCTGTTGCGAGAACAGTTCCATGAAGTTGTCGAGGCCGACGAACTCGGACGACAAACCGAAGGCGTCTTCCAACCGCATGGATTGCCACATGGCTTGTCCGGCGGGCAGGAAGAAGAAGACCACGGTAATGATCAACTGCGGCAGAAGCAGCAGATAGGGCAGGGTCTTATGCCCGAATACAACGCGTTTTTCCATAGGGGGTACCCAAGGTACAGAAAAGCGGCGGTTGGATTAACCGCCGCTTGAAACCGCTTTCATAAAAATACGATAGGCTTAAAGCCCTAAAAAAACCAGGGCTTTAAGCCTTGCGCTCGTATCCGGATTGGCCGTTAAGTCATTGTCACGCTTGAGAAATGCGCGAAGGCAATCGCCTGACGGAATCCCGGAAAGGGCGCTACTTTACACTCTTCTCGAACTTTTCCAGCAACTCGTTGCCGCGCTTGACGATGTTCTCGGCGCCGTCCTTGGCCGCAACCTTGCCGGACACGATGCGTTCGATTTCAGCGTCTTCGATTTCACGGATCTGCGGCAGGAAGCCCAGGCGCAGGCCACGCGATTGCGCGGTGGTTTCAACGTTCAGCTGCTTCACGCCGACTTCGGTGCCCGGATTCTTGTCATAGAAGCCGTCTTTCTTGGTCAGTTCGTAGGCGGCCTTGGTGACCGGCACGTAGCCGGTCTGCTGGTGCCAGCGAGCGGCGATTTCCGGGCTGGCCAGGAACTTGAAGAATGCGGTCACGCCCTTGTAGGTTTCCGGCTTCTTGTTGGCGAAGACCCACAGCGAAGCGCCGCCGATGATGGTGTTCTGCGGGGCGCCTTGCACGTCGGCGTAGTAGGGCACGGTGGAGGTGCCGAATTCGAACTTGGCGTTCTTGGCGATGTTGGCGCGCAGGCCGGACGAACCGGTGATCATGGCGCACTTGCCGCTGATGAACAGCGAGTTCGGCTCGTCGCCGCGGCCGCCGTACATGAAGATGCCTTCCTTGCCCAGCTTGGCCAGGTTTTCCAGATGGCGCACGTGCAGCGGGGTGTTGATCGCGATGCGGGCGTCCAGGCCACCGAAGCCGTTGTCCTTGGTGGCGTACGGCACGTTATGCCAGGCCGAGAACGTTTCCAGCTGGACCCACGAGGGCCACGACGTGGTGTAGCCGCATTCCTGGCCGGCGGCCTTCAGCTTCTGACCGGCGGCGGCCAGCTCTTCCCAGGTCTTGGGCGGCTTGTCGGCGTCCAGGCCGGCCTTCTTGAAGGCGTCCTTGTTGTAGTAGAAGACAACAGTCGAGCTGTTGAAGGGCATCGACACCAGCTTGCCGTCGGCCGACGAGTAGTAGCCGGCCACGGCGCCGATGAATTCCTTCGGATCGATCGGGTTGCCGACTTCTTCCGACATCTGCTGGACCGGCTTGATGGCGCCCTTGGCGTACATCATCGTGGCGGTGCCGACTTCGAACACTTGCAGGATGTCCGGCGCATTGCCGGCGCGGAACGCGGCGATGCCGGCATTCATGGATTCGCCGTAGTTGCCCTTGTAGATCGCCTTGACCTGGTAGTCAGGGTTCTTCTTGTTGAACTCGTCAACCAGACCGTTGACGCGGTCGCCCAGGGCGCCTTCCATCGAGTGCCAGAACTGGATCTCGGTGGCGGCATGCGCGGACGCGCCCGCGAACGCGGCCATGACGGCAGCGAAGGTTAAAGCAATACGGTGTGATCGCATGGTGAAGTTCCTCCTGATGGGCGTGTTGTGACCGGGTTGTCCGGACACGGAAAACACGACACCTTATGAATTGTTTGTGACAAAACCGTGACTTTCACATCACTCCAAACGCCTGTCAAATTGCGCGTTTGAGGCGCGAACGAACATTTTCTTTTTTTTCCCCAACGGAGTTGACCGATTACAATGCTGCGCTATGAAAAACGAACTTTCGATTGCGTTCATTGGCGGCGGCAATATGGCGGCCGCTTTGGCCTCGGGTCTGGCTGGCAAAGTATGCCCCGCCGGGAACATCCATGTCATTGACATTAATAAGGATAGCCACGCTGCCTGGCAGGCGCGCGGCATGACCACCGCGGTGGCTCCCGACGAGGCCCTGGCGCGGTGCCGCGTTTGGGTGTTCGCGGTCAAGCCACAGAACATGAAAGATGTTGTGGCTTCCACACGTCAGTGGCTTCGGGACGACACCTTGGTGGTAAGCGTGGCCGCCGGCATTCGCGCGGACACGCTGGCCGGCTGGCTCGGCACGCCCGACGCGCCGTTCAAGCGGCTGGTGCGCTGCATGCCGAATACGCCCGCGCTGGGGGGCGCCGGCATGACGGGCCTGGCCGCGCTGGACGGCGTGGGTGAGGCCGACCGCGAACTGGCTGCGCAGTTGCTCTCCAGCGTGGGCCAGGTGGTGTGGGTGGCCGACGACGCCGCGCTGGACGGCGTGACCGCCTTGTCGGGCAGCGGGCCGGCCTATGTATTCCTGTTTCTGGAAGCGCTGGTGGCTGGCGGCTTGAAGGTCGGCCTGACCGAAGCGCAAGCCAAGCAGTTGGCCTTGGGCACGCTGGCCGGCGCGACCCAGCTTGCGGCGGAATCTGACGAACCCTTATCGGTACTGCGCGAACGCGTCACGTCCAAGGGCGGCACCACGGCGGCGGCGCTGGCGGCATTCGGTGCGGCCGGCTTCACCGGCATCGTCGAAGACGCCATGGCCGCCGCGGCCCGGCGGTCGGGCGAGCTGGCAGAGGAATTCGGGAAATGAGCAAGGCAAGCCGGGGCTTTCCCGCCATGAGCCGCACGCAATTCGGCATCGCCGTGTTGTGCATGCTGCTGGTGGTGGTGGGCTCCAACATTCTGGTGCAGGTACCGCTTAACGACTGGTTGACGTGGGGCGGGCTGTCGTACCCCATCGCCTTCCTGGTGACCGACGTGCTGAACCGCCGCTTTGGCCCCGGTGCCGCGCGGCGCGTGGTCTGGTTCGGCTTTGCGGCGGCCTTGGTGGTCTCGTTCTGGGTGGCGTCGCCGCGTATTGCGCTGGCGTCCGGGCTGGCCTACATCTGCGCGCAGCTGATTGACATCCAGGTGTTTGACCGTTTGCGCGACCAGCGTTGGTGGCGCGCGCCGCTGGTGTCGGGCGTGCTGGGTGCCATTCTGGATACGGTGGTGTTCTTCAGCGTGGCGTTCGCCGCCACGGGTGCGCCCTGGACGACCTGGCTGATGGGCGATCTGGCCATCAAGCTGGCGGTCAATATCAGCATGTTGGCGCCGTTCCGTGCGCTGATGTGGAACCTGGCCCGGCCGGCCAACGCCTGACGGCGGCGGCCTGGATCTCAGCGTCGGCACGACGCTTTAAAAAAAGCGCGTATGGATGGCGGTTCCCCCGCTTGCCATACGCGCTTTTTTATTAACCGGATAATCATTATTCGTAAGTCCGGCGTAAGCAGTGTATTTAAATGCGAGACCGCGCTTGATTCGAACGCTGTATTAATGATTATTCATATATCGGCGGTGGCAGCGGTGGCGCGAAGCAGCCTCTATCCCGCCTGCAAATTTCGCGATTTCCCCAACAATTTCATGAGGTTGCAAAGCTGATCCGTCACGATTAAACGTTTGGCGCTAAATATTGGGGATTACACGCAGTGACAGTATGGCGGCTTGCTTCCAGAATACCGCCCACACCGTGTTTTTGCCCAAGAAGCCGGCGACGCGCGATACGGATTGCGGGGTATCCACCCGACTAACCGTTTCGATCAGAGCCGCTCAAAACCTCGCTGGAGAACTCCGCATGAAGTTTCTGAATCGCCTTACCCCGGTTGCCATGGCGCTTGGGGCACTTGCCTTGGCTGGCGCCGCGCACGCCGCCGACACGATCAAGATTGGCATTCCCCAGCCTATGACCGGCCCCAACACCCAATACGGTGACCAGATCCAGGCCGGCGCTTTGACTGCCATTGAAACCATCAACGCCAAGGGCGGGGTCAAGGGCAAGAAGCTTGAACCCATCCTGATCGACGACGGTTGCGAACCCAAGCAGGCCGTTCCGGCCGCCAACCGCGTGGTCAACTCCGGTGCCAAGTTCGCCGTGGCCCACGCTTGCTCGGGCGTGACCGTGGCCGCCGTGAAGGTCTACGAGGAAGAGGGCATTGTCGGCATCACCCCGGGCGCCACGTCGCCGCTGGTCACCGACACCATCAAGCCGCATTTCTTCTTCCGCACGATTGGCCGCGACGACCAGCAAGGCCCGTACGCCGCCGCGTACATTGCCAAGACGCTGAAGCCGCAAAAGGTTGCCGTGCTGCACGACAAGCAAACGTACGGCTCTGGCGTGGCCACACAGGTCAAGGACGCGCTGGCCAAGCAGAACGTCAACGTGGCGCTGTTTGAAGGCATCAACGTTGGCGACAGCGACTACTCGGCCATCATCACCAAGCTGAAGTCGGCGGGCGTGGACCTGGTCTACTTCGGCGGCTACCACCCTGAACTGGGCCTGCTGCTGCGCCAGTCGCGCGAACAAGGCCTGAAGGTTCAGTACATGGGCCCGGAAGGCACCGCCAACCAGGACCTGGTCGCCATTGCCGGCCCGGCCATCGACGGCTTGCTGGTCACGCTGCCGGCCGACTTCACCAAGCTGCCCGGCAACGAAAGCATCGTGAAGGCCTTCAAGGACGCTAAGCGCGATCCGGACGGCGCCTTCCAGATGCCCGCGTACGCCGCCGTGCAGATCCTGGCCGACAGCATCAACGCCGTGGGCGAAGACCCTGCCAAGGTCGCGGACTACATGCACAAGACCACGTTCAATACCGGCATCGGCAAGGTCGAGTACGACGCCAAGGGCGATTTGAAGAACTTCGAATTCGCCGTCTACAAGTGGGACAAGGACGGAAAGAAGACCCAGCTGTAAACTCGCGATCCCGCCGGCACGGTGCCGGCGTGTAGGGCCTGTCGTCTTCGTTGTGCCGTAATCCGCGTAGCGATGCGCCAAAAGCGCTGTGCGGCCGGCAAGCGGTGATCACAGGCCCTTATAAAATACGCCCAGGTTTCCGGCTCCGGGTCTTCTCACCGGGGCCGGAACCATTTGGAGCAAGAGAATAATGTCTGACCTCATACCCCAACTTACCCAGCAATTCTTCAACGGATTGTCTCTGGGCGCGATCTACGCGTTGATTGCCATCGGCTACACAATGGTCTACGGCATCATCGGTATGATCAACTTCGCCCACGGCGAAATCTATATGATCGGCGCCTATGTCGGCTTGGTCACCTTGACGTCCATCGGCACCAATAGCGGTCTGCCGGTGCCGTTCATCATCGCCGCCATGCTGCTTGTGGCCATTACCGTGACCGGCATCTACGGCTTCTCGGTCGAACGCGTGGCGTACCGCCCCGTACGAGGCAGCCCCCGCCTGGTGGCGCTGATTTCGGCAATCGGGATGTCGATCTTCTTGCAGAACTGGGTGGCCCTGGGCCAAGGCGCGCGCGACATGGCCGTGCCGTCGCTGGTGTCCGGCGCCGTGCAGTTCCACATGGGATCCGACTTCGACGTGACGGTGCCGTATTCGCGCATCATGATCATCGTGGTGACGGTGGTGCTGATGATCGGCCTGACGCTGTTCATCAAGTATTCCCGCATGGGCCGCGCTTCGCGCGCCTGCTCGCAAGACATGCACATGGCCAACCTGCTGGGCATCGACACCAACCGCGTGATCTCGTTCACGTTCGTGATGGGCGCGATCCTGGCGGCGGTGGGCGGTGTGCTGATCGCCATCACCATCGGCAAGCTCAACCCGTTCATCGGCTTTCTGGCCGGCATCAAGGCCTTTACGGCGGCGGTGCTGGGCGGCATCGGCAGCATCCCCGGCGCCATGCTGGGCGGCGTGCTGCTGGGCCTGGCCGAGACCTTCGCGGCTGCCTATATCTCGTCACAGTACAAGGACATCGTGGCGTTCTCGCTGCTGGTCCTGATTCTGCTGTTCCGTCCCACCGGGCTGCTGGGCAAACCTGAGGTGGAAAAAGTCTGATGTCGAAAAACAATATTAAAAACGCCACGATGGCGGCCGTGTTGACGGCGGTCATCGTTACGCCGGTGTTTGGCTTGCAACTGATTCGTCAGGGCGCGCGCACGTCGATGGAGTCGCACTGGGGCCTGGTGGCGCTTGCCGCCGCCGTGGTGTTTGTATTCCAGATGCTGCGCCCGTGGATCGCCATTCCCTTCCAGAAGCTCAAGACGGGCCTGCCGACGTTGCCGTCGGCGCCCGCCAAAAGCCACAAGGGGCTGGCGCTGCTGCTGCTTGCCATCGCCGTTATCTGGCCGTTCTTCGCGGGACGCAGCTCGGTCGACATCGCGACCCTGGTGCTGATCTACGTGATGTTGGGCCTGGGCCTGAACATCGTGGTGGGTTTTGCCGGGCTGCTGGACCTGGGCTTCGTCGGCTTTTATGCGGTGGGCGCCTACACGTACGCCTTGCTGTATCACTGGGGCGGCTGGAGCTTCTGGGAAGCACTGCCGTTCTCGGGTGCGATGGCGGCCTTGTTCGGCTTCGTGCTGGGGTTTCCGGTGCTGCGCTTGCGGGGCGATTACCTGGCCATCGTGACGCTGGGCTTCGGCGAAATGATTCGCCTGCTGCTCATCAACCTGAACACGCTGACGGGTGGCCCGGACGGCATTTCCGGCATTCCGAAGCCCACGGTATTCGGCTTGGAAATGACGCGTCGCGCCAGCACCGAAGGCGGCACCACGTTCCACGACTTTTTCGGCCTGACGTTCCAGAACCAGCACATGGTCATCTATCTGTACATGATGGCGCTGCTGCTGGCCCTGATTACATTGTTTGTCTCCACGCGTCTGATCCGCATGCCGGTCGGACGCGCCTGGGAAGCGCTGCGCGAAGACGAAATCGCGTGCCGCTCGCTGGGGCTCAACCCCACGCGCATCAAGCTGTCGGCATTCACGCTGGGGGCAACGTTCGCCGGGTTTGGCGGCGCGTTCTTCGCGGCGCGCCAAGGCATGGTGAACCCGGAATCCTTCACCTTCATCGAATCCGCGTTGATCCTGGCCATTGTGGTGCTGGGCGGCATGGGCTCGCAGGTGGGCGTGATTCTGGCGGCCATCCTGCTGACCGTGCTGCCTGAACTGGCGCGCGAGTTCGCCGAGTACCGGATGCTGATGTTCGGCTTGGTGATGGTGTTGATGATGATGTGGCGTCCGCAGGGGTTGTTGCCCATGAAGCGTCCCCACGTGGAGCTGTCTAAATGAGCGAGGCATTGCTGAAAGTATCCGGACTTACCATGCGGTTCGGCGGCCTGTTGGCCGTGGACAGCGTGGGGTTCGAAGTCCAGTCCGACGAGGTCTTCGCCATCATCGGCCCCAACGGGGCCGGCAAGACCACCGTGTTCAACTGCGTGGGCGGCTTCTATGCGCCCACGGCCGGCGACATCATCATGGACGGCAAGCCGATTACCGGTTTGCCCAGCCACAAGGTGTCGCGCCATGGCCTGGTGCGCACGTTCCAGAACGTGCGCCTGTTCAAGCAGTTGACCGTGCTGGAAAACCTGCTGGTGGCGCAGCACACGCAAGTGGAATCACGGCTGCTGCCGGGCCTGTTAAAGCTCAAGGGCTATCGACAATCGGAAGCCGAGGCGCTGTCGCGCGCGGCGCAGTGGCTGGACTTCATGGGCTTGCGCGAATTCGCCAACCGCGAGGCGGGCAACCTGGCCTATGGCCACCAGCGCCGTCTGGAAATTGCACGTTGCATGATCACCAAGCCCCGTCTGCTGATGCTGGATGAACCGGCGGCCGGCCTGAACCCTCAGGAAAAGCGGGATCTGCAATCGCTGATCGACCAGCTGCGGCGCGAGTTCGGCGTGGCGGTGCTGCTGATCGAGCACGACATGAGCCTGATCATGGGCATTTCCGACCGTATCCTGGTCATGGAACACGGCAAGCCGATCACCACCGGCACCCCCGAGCAGGTGCGCAACGACGAGCGCGTCATCAAAGCGTACCTGGGGGAGGAATGATGCTTAAGCTGGAAAACATACACACCTTTTACGGGGCCATCCAGGCGTTGAACGGCGTGTCGGTAGAGGTCAACAAAGGCGAAATCGTGACCTTGATCGGCGCCAACGGCGCGGGCAAGACGACGCTGTTGATGACGGTCTGCGGCAACCCGCGCGCGCGTGAAGGCAAGATCACGTTCGAAGGCGAGGACATCACCCGCAAGGATACGCATCACATCATGCGCAATGGGATCGCCATTTCGCCTGAAGGCCGACGCGTGTTCAAGGACCTGACCGTTGCTGAAAACCTGATGATGGGCGGCTTCTTTTCGAAGCGCGCCGAAATCGAGGAAGGCATCGACCACGTCTACGGCCTGTTTCCGCGCTTGAAAGAGCGTTCGGCCCAGCGCGCCGGGCTGATGTCAGGCGGCGAACAACAGATGCTGGCAATCGGCCGCGCACTGATGACGCGTCCGCGCCTGCTGCTGCTGGACGAGCCCACGCTGGGATTGGCGCCGCTGGTGATTGCGCAGATTTTCGACATCATCCGCGAAATCCGCGAGCGGGGCGTGACGGTATTCCTGGTGGAACAGAACGCGAACAAGGCGCTGGGCGTGGCCGATCGCGGTTATGTGCTTGAAAACGGCCGCGTCGTGTTGCAAGACACGGGCGCCAATTTGCTGGTCAACGATCAAGTCCGCAAGGCATACCTGGGCGGATAACCATCACGTTGACGTATTCCCCGCGAAGGGAAATTCGGGCGCATCGAAAGATGCGCCTTTTTTTGCGCGCGTTCCGATCAGGCCGCGATCAGCTGTTTGGCCAGATCGGCTTCGTAGTGCGCGATGGCGGCGCGCGCCAACGCGTCGATGGAGTCCGTCAGCGTCACGCCCAGACTGGCGCGCAGCGCGTGCGGTACGGCCAGCGGCAGCTCGGTGCAGCCCAACACCACGGCGTCGGCGCCGCGCGCTTTCAGGCGGGCGATGCATTCCGCGGCGGGCGCGAACGCGTCTTCCAGGCGGTTGCCTTTGACGGCGCGGATCGATCCCATGCAATAGCGTTCGACCTCGTCGTCATCCGGCACGATGCATTCGTAGCCTTGCGCCAGCAAGTGCTTCTGGTACAGGCCCAGCTTCAAGGTGGCGGCCGTGCCCATCAGGCCGATACGCCCGCCGGGCAAGCCCAGGCGGTGCAGGTCGTCGATGACGGCCTGGATGATATGCAGCACGGGCACGCCGGTAGCGGCCGCGATCTCGTGATACCAGAGGTGCGCCGTGTTGCAGGGGATGGCGATCAGCTGCGCGCCGGCCTGTTCCAGAAAGCGCACGCCTTCGACCATATGGGGCAGGGGGCTTTCGCCGCCGGCCATGTACGCGCTGGACCGGTCGGGAATGCGGGGATCGTTGCGCAGCAGCGTGGGGATGTGCTGCTGGTCAATCGCGGCGGGCGTCAGCGCCGCCAGGCGTAGGGCAAAGGCCGCGCCGGCCATGGGACCCATACCGCCCAATACACCCAGGTAGCAGCCCTGGGAAAACGTCTTCACTTTATACACTCCGGGCTAATGCATCACCGGGCGTCAAAACCTGGCCCGGGCGTTGCGTGGTGGTCCGTTCCCCATCCCACACCTGGCGGCCATTGACCCACACCGCGTGGATGCCCTGGCTTGCCTGAATGGGAGCTGAAAAAGTGGCCACATCCGTTACCGTGGCAGGATCGAACAGCACCAGGTCAGCATGATACCCCTGGCGCAGCAGACCGCGTTCAGCGATGCCATATTGGTCAGCCGCCAGGCCGGTCATCTTGTGGATGGCGGCTTCCAGCGACAGCAGCTGCTGCTCGCGCACCATCGTGCGCAGCACATTGGTGAATGTGCCCCATTGGCGCGGGTGGGGGTGCGGATCGAACGGCAGGCCGTCCGAACCGACCATCGTCAGCGGATGCGCAAAGATGCGGTTGACGTCGGCCGGGTCCATCAAAAAGTAGATGGCGCCGGCGGGGGCCAGGCGCGCCACGGCGGCCTCATCGTCCAGGCCCAGCTCTTGCATCACGTCGCTGAAGTCGCGGCCCGTGGCTTCCGGGTAACCCTTGGACCACGTGATCATCGTGCGGCTGGCCAGCCGCGCGCGGTCCAGGCGCAGCATCGTGGACGTGGCCGGGTAGGGGTGGCAGTCCAGGCAGACGGGCTGCTTGGCGGCGGCGCGGTTGATCAGGTCCAGCGTTTCTCGCGTGCGGCCATGGTTGCGCTCGCCGGCCAGCTTGTGGTGCGAGAAGACCACGCGGCAGTCCAGTTCACGTCCGATCAGCAGCGCCTCTTCCATGGCGGGCACGATATGGTCGGCCTCGTCGCGCAGGTGAGTGGCGTACAGGCCACGACGGCCGGCGCCGTTTGCCGGCTTCAGTGGCCGGCAAACGTCGATGATTTCGTCGGTGGGGGCGGCGCTGGCGGGCGGATAGAACGTCCCGGTTGACACGCCGAAGGCGCCTGCATCCAGCGCTTCTTGCAGCAGGGCGCGCATGGCGGCGCGTTCAGCATCGTCCGCGGCGCGCGAGGTGTCGTCCATCACGGCCACGCGCAAGGTCGTGTGGCCCACCAGCGCAATGACGTTCACGGCGGCGGGCGTGTCGCGCAATGCGTCCATCCACGCGCGAAACGTGCCAAAGCGGAACAGCTCTGGCGGCCCCAGCAGGTCCAGCGGCTGGGGAATGTTGTGGCGTTCAAGCGGCGCCAGGCTGATGCCGCAGTTGCCGGTCACCACCGTGGTGATGCCCTGCGACACCTTGGGCAGCATGTCGGGGTGCGCCAGCAAGTAGCCGTCATCGTGGGTGTGGGAATCGATGAAGCCCGGCGCCAGCACCTGGCCCCGGCCGTCAATCACCGGCACGCCCGCGGGGTGGGCAAAGCTGCCCACGGCCGCGATGCGTTCGCCCAGCACGGCCACGTCGCCCTGGCGGGCGGGCCCGCCCGAACCGTCGATAAGCGTGGCGCCGGCCACGATGAAGTCTGCCTGCAAGGTGTGCTGCGTCATGAAGGCTTAGTCCAGTTTCTCGATGCCGGCGGTGTCGATGATCTTCTGCCACTTGGCGGTTTCACGATCGATCAGTTGCTTGAAGTCTTCCGGCGAGCCGGTTGCCGGTTCGGCGCCCAGCGTGGCCAGGCCGGTGCGTACTTCGGGCGCGGCCAGGGCTTTCTGGATGGCGGCATTCAGCTTGGTAACGACGTCGGCCGGCGTGCCCTTGGGCGCGACCACGCCACCCCAGGCCACCGTTTCATAGCCCTTCAGGCCGGACTCGTCCAACGTCGGCACGTCGGGCATCAGCGCCAGGCGCTTCAGGCTGCTGACGCCAATGGCGCGGACCTTGCCGCTTTTGACCAGCGGTGCGGCTTCGGACGTGTTGACGAACAGGTAGTCCAGGCGGCCGCCCAGCAGGTCCTGAATGGCGGCGGGGCCGCCGTTATACGGGATGAACATGACATCCAGCTTGGCCATGCTCTTGAACAGTTCGCCACCCATGTGGCCGGTCGTGCCCACGCCCGACGCGCCATACGACAGGCGGCCGGGTTCCTTGCGCGCGCGGTCGATCAGGTCTTGCACGCTTTTGACGGGCGATTCTGCCGGCACGATCAGCGCGTTGTACAGGTCGAACATGTGGGCGACCGGCGTCAGGTCCTGATCCACGTCGTAGGGCAGGCGCTTGAACAGCGAACGGTTGACCGCCAGCGTGTTGATGTTGCCGTAACCCACCGTGTAGCCGTCCGGAGCGGCGCGCTTGACCAGCGCAATGCCGATGTTGCCAGCCGCGCCGGGTCGGTTCTCGATCACCATCGTGGCGCCCGTGTCCTTGGCGATCTGGGTGGTGATCAGGCGCGACAGCACGTCGGGCGATCCGCCGGCGGCGGACGGCACCACGAACGTGATGGGCTTGTCGGGATAGGCGTTGGCGGCCGATGCGGTGGCGACCAGTGTGGCGCTGACGGCCAGCGCCGACAGGCCGCGGATAAATTGACGATGCATGGTGGTATTCCCCTTGTTTTGTTGTGGTGACGGGCGCAGATTACACCCGCGTTGCGGCGCTGCATCATCGAAAAATGTGGCAATCCTATAATCCGCCGTTATCGATAAGGGGAAGGAAAAATGGATGCGGAAGGCTATGCGGACGAGGTCGGACCCAGCGCGGGGCGGCCGCTGAACCTGCGTCAGATCGAGGTCTTTCGGGCAATCATGATGGCCGGCTCGATCAGCGGCGCGGGCCGCATGCTGCACGTGTCGCAACCGGCCGTCAGCCGCGTGCTGGCGCTGACGGAAAGCCGGCTGGGCTATCGCCTGTTTGAACGCGTCAAAAGCCGTTTGTCCCCCACGGCCGAAGCACGGCGGCTGTATGCGGAAGTAGAGCAGGTGTATGGCGGCATCCAGCGCGTGAACGACCTGGCGGCCAGCCTGGGCCAATCCGGCGCGGGCATGTTGAAGATAGTGGCTAGCGCCAGCTTCGGGCAGCGGCTGATTCCGATGGCGCTTGAGCGCTTTCGGGGGCGTAATGCGGACGCGCGGGTCGATTACCGCAGCGTCACGTTTGACGAACTGGCGGCGTACTTTTTGTCGGGCCAGGCGGATATCGGCATTTCCATGCAACCGCCCGATCATCCCAATTTGACGTCGGTGCGGCTGGCTCGCGTGCCGGTGGTGTGCGTGATGCCCGCCGCGCATCCGCTGGCCAGCCACAAGGTCGTGCACCCCGAGGATTTCTCATCCGCCGCGTGGATCGGTTATCCGAGCGACACGCCGCTGGGTCGGGCGCTGGTCACGTTTTTTGGCGATGGGCCACGGCATGCCGCCGCCATAGAAGTGCATTCGCCGGTGACGGCGTGTTCGTTCGTGCAGCAGGGTTTGGGGCCGGCACTGGTGGACACGTGGTGCGTATCGCCCGAGCAGTCCGCGCACATGGAGCTGCGGCCGATCGCGCCGGAATCCAGCGTTGAAATCTGGGCCACGCATTCGAACCTGAGCGCGCCGCCGCTGCTGGCGCGCCGGTTTCTGGCGGCGGTGAAAAAGACGCTGGAACTGGAAGGCGCCGCCGACACGGCGTGACGGCGTCCGTTGTCGGCGGGGTCAGCGCAGGCGCGGAGTTTCCGGCGCGCTGCGGGGCGAGCAGGGCGCGGCAGGCAGGACGCAGGACCCCGGACGCCGGACTTGGGATTACGCCAGCCCTTCGGCCTTCAACGCGGCCTGCACGCCCTTGTCGGCTTCCATGCGCTTGAAGAATGCGGCCAGATTGTCCTGGCCGGCCAGGTCGATTTCCTTGGCGTGCGCCCAGCGCAGCACCACGTACAGATAGGCGTCGGCAATGGAAGGCGCGTCGCCCGCCAGATACGGCTTTCCGGCCAATTGCGCATCCAGCTGCGAGAACAGCTTGGTCAGCAGTTTGGACGCCGACCCCGCCAGCTCTTTCTGCGCGGCTTCATCACCCAGGAAGCGCGACGCACCGAAGATCATCGAGAATGTCTTGTGGATGTCGGAATTGACGAAGCCCAGCCAGCGGCGGACATCGGCGCGCGAGCGCGCGCTGCCGTCGCCCAGCAGTTGGGCTTGCGGCGCCTGCTCGGCGATGTATTCCAGGATGGCCACGTTCTGCGTAAGGGTCCAGTCACCGACGCTCAATGCGGGCACGGCGCCCAGGGGATTCACCTTCAAAAACTCCGGGCCTTTCAGCGCTTCGCGGCTCAGTTGGTGCGTTTCATAGGGCTTGCCCACCCACTCCAGAACGATATGGGAAGCGAGCGAACACGCGCCGGGCATGTAGTAAAGTTTCATGTGATCGGGTCTCCTGAACGAAAGAACGGGCAGGCCCCCGTCCTTGGGCGCTATGGTACGCCACCCCCGGCGCGCTTGGCGCCACCTTGTCATGCCACCCGCGCCCGCATTCCCACCCGTTGCCGCCGGAGATGTCCATGCAGTCACGCACCGCCGCAAGCCCGCGCGCGATTCCCTTTTTTGCTTGCTCTACGTTGATACTGGCCGGCGCCCTCTGGGCGGCAACGCCGGCGCGCGCCGCGCAGGAGCCCCCATCGGTGCCGGCGAACGTTACGGCGGTTGTCGGTGGGCTGGATCATCCGTGGGCGCTGGCTTTCCTGCCCGATGGCGGTGGCGTGTTGATTACAGAACGGCCCGGCAATCTGCGTTTGTTGCGCACGCCGGGCGGGTTGTCCAAGCCGCTGGCGGGCGTGCCCAAAGTGGCGGTGCGCGGGCAGGGTGGTTTGCTGGATGTGGCGCTGTCGCCAAGCTTCGCAAAAGACCGCTACGTGTACCTGTCGTATGCCGAGTCCGACGGTGATAAAAGCGGCACTGCCGTAGGCCGTGGGCGGCTGTCCGACGATGCGACCGCGCTGGAAGACTTCAAGGTGCTGTTCCGCCAGGCGCCCAAGCTATCGTCGGGCCTGCATTTCGGGTCGCGCCTGGTGTTTGACGGCAAAGGCCACCTGTTCATCTCGCTGGGTGAAAACAACCAGCGCCCCACGGCCCAGGACCTGGACAAGCTGCAAGGCAAGATCGTGCGCCTGAAGCTGGACGGTTCGGTGCCGGACGACAACCCCTTTGTCGGCAAGACCGGTGCACGACCTGAAATCTGGTCATACGGGCATCGCAACCCCCAAGGCATGGCGATGAACCCCTGGACCGGCGAGCTTTGGGAAAACGAACACGGGCCGCGCGGCGGCGATGAAATCAATCTGGTGCAGCCGGGCAAGAACTATGGCTGGCCGCTGGCGACTTACGGCATCAATTATTCGGGCCAGCCCATCCCCGAAGCCAAGGGCGAGACCGCGCCGGGCACCGAGCCGCCGCTGTTCTGGTGGGCCAAGTCGCCCGCCATCAGCGGCATGGCGTTCTACGACGCCGACCGCTTTCCGGCCTGGAAGCATTCCGTCTTTATCGGCGCGCTGGGCAATCAGAATTTGATCCGCCTGACGCTGGACGGCAGCCGCGTCGTGGGCCAGGAATGGTTGCTGGTGGATCGCAAGAGCCGCATACGCGACGTGCGGCAAGGGCCGGACGGGTACGTGTATGTGTTGACGGACGCATCGCCGGGGCAGTTGCTGCGGATAGCGCCAGCGCAATCAGGAGGGTAAGCAATGAAGACGTACGAGTTGATCGGGTCAGCCGGTTGCGGGTCGGCAATTGTTGAAATGGCGCTGGTGCTGGCCAATGTGCCTCACACGCTGACGGACGTGCCCTACTTGAAGCCGGGTCCCGAGCGCGACCGCCTGCTGGCTTTGAACCCGCTGGGGCAGGTGCCCACGCTGATCACGCCCGAAGGCGAGGTCATGACGGAAAGCGCCGCAATGATCCTGCATCTGCACGATGTGGCGCCGCAAGCGGGCCTGGCGCCGGCGGCCGACAAGCCCGAGCGGGCGCACTTCTTGAACCTGCTGTTGCGGCTGGTCGCGGCGGTGTACCCGACGTTTACCTATGGCGACATACCCGCGCAATGGGCGGGCGAGGGCGCGGGGGCCGACCTGCTGCGGGAACGCATCCATACGCGGCGCGCGGAGTTGTGGAAAGAGCTTGAGCAGCAGGCCGGTGCGCCGCACATGCTGGGGCGACGCTTCTCGGCGTTGGACCTGTATGTGACGGTCATGACGCACTGGCGGCCGGGGCAGGCATGGTTTCAGGCTGAATGCCCGGCGCTGACGGCCGTGGCGCGACAGGCCGCGCAGGAGCCCAATGTGGCGCGGGTGCTGCGGCGGCATTTCCCGGCGCCGACCGAATAGCGCGTCGCATCGCTTGGTTGGCGGCGGGGGGGGCGGCAGGCCGCCGATACGCGTGGCCGAACGCGTGGCCGAACGCGGCCCAGAGTCGCGAGGCGGAAGGCCTTTCAGCCCTTGCCGCGCCGCCGGCTCTTGGCGCGGGCTTCCCGCACAGCGATGTACACGCCGCTGCCGGCGATGATCAGCGCGCCCAGATAAGCGTAGGCGTCGGGTGCTTCCCGCCAGAAGATCCAGCCCAGGATCGTGGCCCAGATCAGGCCGGTGTAGTCGAACGGCGCCACCACCGACGCCGGGCCGATCCGGAAACCCTGCGTGATCAAGGCCAGCCCCAATGTGCTGAAAAGTGCGATGCCGCCGAAGTAGGGCAGGTGTTCGGCTGCCGGCGTCTGCCACACCCACGGCAAACCCACCGCGCTACAGATCAATTGCCCCAGCACGATATAGAAGGTGGTCGTCAACATGCCTTCGGCACGGCTGATGCCGCGCGCGGTAATCATCATCACCGCGTACAGCAAGGCCGTGGTCAGCGGATAGAGCGTGGCCGCCTGGAAGGCGTCCGAGCCCGGGCGCACCACGATCAGCACGCCCGCGAAACCCGCCAGCACCGCCAGCCAGCGCTTGCCGTCCACGCGCTCTTTCAGGATCAGCACGGACAGCGCCGTCACGAACAACGGCGCGGCAAACGCGATGGCGGTGGCCTCGGCCAGCGGCAGCGCGCGCAAGCCCAGGTAGAAGCAACAGGCCGACACGACGTTGATCGCGCCGCGCAGCAAATGCAGGCCGGGATGCGCGGTGCGCATGACGCGGCGCCCTCCCAGCCACAGGGCCAGCCCCGTGACAAAGGGCAGCGCGATCAGCGCGCGCAGGAACAGGATCTGAAGCGGGTTGTAGTGAGCGCCCAGCCATTTGGCGTTAGCGTCGCTGAGCGTCAGAAAGAAGATGCCGCCCACCACGCAGGCGATGCCTGCGAAAGCGGAATGTTCCCGGGCGGCGGGCAATACGGTCGAGGAAGACATCGGAAACCTGCAAAGGCGGCGGTTCCTGCCGCCGTTAAGTAAGAAGCGGGGTAAAAGACGGGGGCAAAAAACCGGCGTGGAATGCGAAGCGGAAAGACTTGGCGTTCAGCCCTGGCCGCGATAGGCGGCCAGCGCGACCATGCCCCACGCGGCCAGGAAGGCGGTGCCGCCCAAAGGCGTGACGGCGCCTAACCAATGGATGCCCGTCAGTGACAGCGTGTACAGGCTGCCAGAAAACAGCACGATGCCCACGAACATCACCACCCCGGCGGCGGACAGCAGCGGCGAGCCAAAGCGTGCGCCCAGCAGTGCGATAACGAACAAACCCAGCGCATGGACCAGGTGATACAGCACCCCGGTCTGCCAGACGGACAGCAGCTCGGGCGTCAGCATCCGCTTCAGACCATGCGCGCCAAACGCGCCCGCGCCCACCGCCACCATCAGATTAAGCGCCGCAAGTATCGTCAGCTGCCGGTCCGTCATTGCCCGTCCTTATCGTTGTTCGTGTGTAACGCCGCCTATGATATGCCCAAATACGGTGCATGCCGGCCGGAACAGCGGCGCATTTGGCCCTTGCAGCGCGAATTCCAAATGGGATATTATAAATTCTGTTTGGAACGTCTTTGCCGGGCCATCAGCCCGCGTCTGGTTCTCAACAGACGCCCGCTGTCCGCCCAGCCGTTACCCGGAGCGCATCATGACCCTGCCCATTACCGGAAAATCCGCCGAAAAGCGTGACGCCGCGTCCGCCCGGCCGCCGCGCCGCGCCTTGCCGCGCGCCAAGCAGTTGTTCCAGGAACTGGTGGATAGCCCGCTTAGCGATATCGCGCGCGATGTGCGGCGTGGCTTGCCGGCGCAGATGGTCGACGACGCGGCGGATTTCCTTCAGGTGCCCAAGTCGGAAATCATGGCCATCACCGAGGTCAAGGCGGCGTCGCTGTCGCGATGGACGCGCGAAGGGCAGATGTTGCCGCTGGGTGAATCCGACCGCCTGGCACGCGTGGCCCGGGTGGCGCGCGTGGCGCGACAGGTGCTGGGTAGCGATGAAGAAGCGGTGCAGTGGCTGAACACGCCGGTGCCCGCGCTGGGCAACGTCAAGCCCTTGTCGCTGCTGACGTCGGACGCCAGCAGCCGGATTGTGGAGGACACCCTGGCCCGGGCGGCGGCCGGCGTGTACGCATGAGCGACTTCATTTCGCTGTGGCGTATCGGCACCACGGCAGGAAAATACCGCGCCGACGACCTCCGCGGCGCGGGCGCGGCGGCGGTGGGCGGGCGCTACAACAGCCCCGGCACGGCAGTGGTCTACACGTCGGCCAGCGTGGCGCTGGCAGTGCTGGAAACCGTGGTGCATTTTGCCGCGCGCGCATCCGAACAGGCCAACCGTTATCTGATTGAAGTGGCGGTGCCCCGCGCCGTGCATGACGCGCGTCAGGTGCTGACCGTGGACCAATTGCAGCGCAACTATCCGTTCTGGGAAGCGGTGCCGTTTGCCGAGGCCTCGCAGACGGTGGGTGACAACTGGGTCGCCTCCGGCGTGTCGGCACTGTTGGAATTGCCCAGCGCAATCGTGCCGTATCGCGGCGTGCCCGACTGCAATCTGCTGATCAACCCGGCGCATCCGGATGCCGAGAACATTGTGGTGGTGCGGCGCGAACGGTTCGTTTATGACCCACGCTTGAAAGCCGCATGAATGGTGCCAAGCCGCAAAAAAGGGAGCCCCAAGGCTCCCTTTTTCATAACGCTGCCGCCAGTCAGTCGTTGGTCAACACCGCGCGGCCGACCACCTTGCCGGCCCGCAGGGCGGCCAGCACGCTGTCGGCCTCGGCCAGTGCGTGGCGGTGCACCGGCATCGGCGGTACCTTGCCCGCGCGCACCAGTTCCATCAGCTCTTGCAATTCGGCCAGGTTGCCGACGTAGCTGCCGATGATCGACATGGCCTTCATCGGGATCAGCGCGATGGGCCACGACGATGCCCCGCCGAACAGGCCCACGATGATCAGTTTGCCGCCTTTGGTCAGGAAGTCGAACGCCAATGACGTCGTGGCGGGCGCGCCGACCAAATCGATAGCAGCCTGCACCGGCTTGCCGCCGGCGGCCTTGATGATCTGCTGCGCGGCGTCGGGCGCGGCGCCATCGATGGCGGCCAGCGCGCCGGCGTCCAGGGCCGCCTGGCGCTTGGCCGGGTCGATATCGACCACGATGGCGCCCGCACCGCCCAGGGCCTTGATCAGCGTCAGGCTCATCAAGCCCAGGCCGCCCGCGCCGAAGATCACCACGGGATGCTCGCGGTATACGTCCGCCCCGATCTTCTTCAGTGCGGAATAAGTGGTCAGGCCCGAGCAGGCGTAGGGGGCGATCTGCGCGGGTTCCAGGTCGCCGATGTCGATCAGGTATTTAGGGTGCGGCACCAGGATGTGATCGGCGTAGCCGCCGGCGCGATGCACGCCCAGGCAGGCCGGCGCGCTGCAATGGTTTTCCATGCCCGCCTGGCACGGTGCGCATTTTCCGCAGCCGATCCACGGGTACACCAGGTAATTCTTGTCGGCGGACAGGCCCTGCGCGTCGGGGCCGGCGGCCGCCACGCTGCCCACGGTTTCATGGCCCATGGTCAGCGGCAGCGACACGCCGCGATCTTTCAGCGCCAGGGTGCGCCCCTGGCCCAGGTCGTAGCCGCCTTCCCACAAGTGGATATCGCTGTGGCACACCCCCGCGGCACGCACCTTCAACAGCACCTGTGTGCCTTGCGGGGTAGGCGTGGGCGCGTCCATTTCCTGCAAGGGTTCGCGGAAGTTCACAACGCAATAGCACTTCATGGAAAGGTCTCCTTCGTGGTTTTTTATAGCCAGCAGCCTACACCCGGGCGCGGGGGAACGATATTCACTTTTTTACCAGGGGGCATTCGCTGTCGGCCAGCGACACGAATACCTTGTCGCCCGGCACGGTGGACAAGATGCGATAGAAGTCGCCGGGGTACTTGGATTCGGCGGGCTTTTTCACTTCGACCAGATACAGGTCCATGATGACGCGCCCGTCTTCGGGGCGGATGCGGGCATTTTTGATGAGCTTGGTGGTGATGGGCAGTTCGCGCATCTTCTTGTTGACCGCGGCGCCTTCGAAGGTGCCCGCGGCCTGGGCGGCTTGCAGGTAGTGGGTGGTGGCCACGTAGCTCAGCGCCTGCACGATGGAAGGCGGACGCGTCACGCCCATCTTCTTCTGCCAGCGCTGCGTCCAGGCCCGCGTGTCATCGTCGGCATCCCAGTAAAAGCCCGTGGGAAAGGTCAACCCTTGCGCCACGGGCAGGCCCATCGCCTGCACATCGTTGATGAAGGTCAGGAAGGTCAACAAGCGCTGCTTGCCGCCGGTCAGGCCGAATTCCTGCGCCTGCTTGATCAGGTTGACCAGGTCGCCGCCCGCGCTGGCCAGCCCCACGACGTCCGCCTTCGATGCCTGCGCCTGCACCAGGAACGACGCAAAATCCATCGCGCCCAGGGGGTGACGGGTGCTGCCCAGCACCTTGCCGCCCGCGTCCTGCACAAAGCGGCTGGCGTTGCTTTCCAAAGACTTGCCGAAGACGTAGTCGGTGGTGATGAAGTACCAGGATTTACCGCCGCCCTCGACCACGCTTTTGACTACGGCGTTGGCCAGCGCATAGGTGTCCGGTGCCCATTGCGTGCTGAGGTTGCTGCACTGCTTGCCGCTGAAATCTCCGGCGAACCCGCCGCTGATCAGCGCCGTGCCGCCTTTTTCGCGCGCCACCCCCTGGGCCGCCAGGCCCGCCGAGCTGGCGCCGCCGTCCACCACGGCGACCAGGCCCTGGGTGTCAAACCAGCGCCGTACCAGCGCCGAGGCCACATCGGCCTTGTTCTGGTTATCCGCGCCCACCACCTCGACGGTCTTGCCGGCGACCTTGCCGTTGAAATCCTCGACGGCCATGCGCACGGCCATTTCGGAACCTAGCCCACCCAGGTCCGAGTAAATGCCCGAGCGGTCATTGGACACGCCCAGGCGCACGACATCGGACTGGGCATGGGCCGAGCACACGGCCATTGTGGCGGCCAGGGCCGCCAACAGGGGTTTGATACGCATCTGTCTGTCTCCCCGACCCGATGGCGGGCCGTATGGTTTGAGTTTTTGGTGTTGACGCGGTACCGCTGACGGGCGGCCGGACCTGTGGCCGGCAGAAAAGGAATTCCTATTGGTGAAAGATAATTCCTGTGCAAGAATTTAGGTTCGCCCATATGAAAAGTCAACATAGTGGAATACCTAGCAGATTTGGACTTTTTGCGACGGTAAATCCGCACAGGGGTCACCACCATGGAAGTGAAGCTTGTTGCCCGCACGTTGGACTTGATCGAGCTTTTTGCGCAGGCGCGCCGGCCCATGCCGCTGACGGAATTGGCGCAAGGGCTGGGCGCGCCCATGTCCAGTTGCCTGGCGCTGGTGCGCACGCTGGTGGCGCGCGGCTATCTGTACGAGGTGCGGCGTCGTGGCGGCTATTACCCGACGGCGCGGTTGCAAGCCATGAGCGCGCTGATACAGGCCGGTGATCCCTGGCTGGAACAAGTCCGTCCGCATCTGCTGGCATTGCGCGACGCCGCCAATGAGACGGTCATGCTGGGCAAAATTCAGGACGGCGCCGTGGTGTTCCTGGAAGTGGTGGAATCCACGCAGCCGGTCCATTACGCCGCGCGCCCTGGCGAGCGCCGGCCGCTGCACACCAGCGCGGTGGCGAAGGCGGTGCTGGCACGCCTGCCGCCCGCCGAGCGCGACAGCGTGTTGGCCAGCGCCAGCTACGCCCGTCATACCGATTGCACGTTGACTACGCGCGAAGCCTTGCTGGCGGACATTCTGCAAGTGCAGGCACGCGGTTGGGCGGCAAACGTGGGCGAAAGCGTGGCTGATCTGACAGGCCTTGCCGTGGCGCTGGACCTGGGCGGGGAATGGTATGCGCTGTGCATGGCCGGCCCGACCCCGCGCGTGTGGGAACGGCGGGAGCAGAACCTGGCTTGTCTGACCGACGCGGCCGACGCCATCAGGCAGGCGCGCGCGGGGTAGGGGGCGCTAACTGCGGGGGTGTCAGCAGCGGCGGCGGCAGCAGCGGCGGCGGCAGCAGCGGGCGCCCCGGCAGGGTGGCGTCAGGCGGCGGGCCTTAGCTGCCCCGGCGCATCAACGTCGATTTGCCGAACAGGCTTTCGATCAAGTCCACCGCGACTTCGGCCGTCTTGTTGCGCACGTCCAGCGCGGGGTTCAGTTCCACGACGTCCAACGACCGCATCAGGCCGGTGTCGGCAATCATTTCCATGCACAGCTGCGCTTCACGGTAGGTGGGGCCGCCGGGCACCGTGGTGCCCACGCCGGGCGCGATGTCGGGGTCAAGAAAATCCACATCAAAGCTCACGTGCAGATGGGTGTCGGCATCCAACCCGGCCAGCGCGGTTTCCATGGTGGCGCGCATGCCCATTTCGTCCAGGTAGCGCATGTCGAACACTTCCAGGCCCGCTTCGTGCACCAGCCGCTTTTCGCCTTGGTCCACGCTGCGGATGCCGATCTGGCGCACCCAGCCGGGCTCGATATCGGGCGTTTGGCCGGACATGCCCGTGATCTGGACGGGTCCGTACCCACACAGGCACGCCACCGGCATGCCGTGAATATTGCCCGTGGGCGTCAGCGCATGGGTGTTGAAATCCGCATGCGCGTCCAGCCATAAAACGCGCAGCTTTTTGCCGGACTGACGGCAATGGCGGGCCACGGCGCTGATGGAGCCGATGCCCAGGCAATGATCGCCGCCTAGCAGGATCGGCAGGCGGTTCAGTGTCAGTTCGGCATAGACGGCATCGTGCACCGCCTGGTTCCAGGCCGCCACTTCCTCCAGATGCCGATAGCCGTTTTCCGGAGGCAGCCACGGGTTGGCCGGGCCGTAAAGGTTGCCGCGATCGATCACTTCAAAACCCTGAGCCTCGATCACGGGGCCCAGATTGGCAACCCGCAGGGCTTCGGGGCCCATCGACGCGCCGCGTGCGCCCGCGCCGATGTCGGTGGGAGCGCCGATCAGGGTGATTTGGGCGGGCAAGCTGGCGGGGGTTTGCAAGTGGTGGACTCCGGTGGGGTTCATCATGGGCGGATAGTAACGCGCACCTTGGCCGGCTGCTGCACAATAGCGCCTGCGCCGTCACGTCGATACCGACCATGCCGGCCGTTTTTTCCTGACTTCTGGATGGCTCTCATGTTTTTGCACTCCTTGTTTTCAACGTTGACGCGCGGCGCCACCGTGGCGGCCTTGTCCGTGGTGCTGTGCGCCACCGCCGCCGCCCAGGAAAAGCCTTTGCGCATCGGCGTGATCCCCAGTGTGGCCAACGAAGCCACTGAAATTGCCATTGCGCAGGCCAAGAAAGAAGGCCTGGACGTGAAGCTGGTGGAATTCAATGATTGGGTGCTGCCCAACATTGCCGTGGCCGACGGCTCGGTGGATGCAAACTTCTTTCAGCACGAGCCGTTCCTGCAACTGTTCAACCAGCGCCGGGGCGCCAACCTGACGCCGATTGCCTATGGCTATTCGACCACCATCGGCCTGTTCTCGAAGAAGCTGAAAAAGGGCGACACGGTGCCCGACGGCGCGACCATTGCCGTGCCCAACGACCCCGTCAATACCGGCCGCGCCTTGTTGCTGCTGGAATCGATCGGGCTGATCAAGCTGACCCCCGGCGTGGCGCATCAGGCCACGTTGCAAGACGTGGTGGCCAACCCCAAGCGCTTGAAGTTCGTGCAGATCGAGGGCTCGCAGTCAGCCCGCACCTTTGATGACGTGACGGCGTCGGTTACGTACACCACGTTTGCCAAGCAGGCCGGGCTGAACGAAAAGGACGGGCTGGCGTTCGACAACACCGATCCGGCCAGCATCCGCCGTTACGCCATACGCTGGGTGACCACGCCCGACAAGGCGCAGGACCCGCGCCTGTTGAAGTTCATTTCGATCTACCAGAACTCGCCCGAGGTCAAAACCACCCTGAAGCGCTTGTACGGCGACCTGATCAGCTTCCCCTGGTAAGGCAATTTGCGTGGCGGGTTGCGCCTACGCCGTGGCCTCGCGCCGACCTGCGCGCCGCCCGTTCAAGCGCCAGTGCAAACCCAGCGCGGCCACGCCCACGGCGGCCGCTGCGCACAGGCCCAGCGCTTCAAAGCCCATATGCGTGTACAGCGTGCCGGCCACCGCCGTCCCCACGCTGGCGCCCAGGTAGGTGGTGCAGGTGTTCAAGCCCAGCACGGCGCCGCGTTCGTCGGGCCGTGCACGGGACAACAGCAACACCAGCAGGTTCAGGCTGATCTGCGACGCCGCACCCCACAGCACGGCAAGCGCCAACACCGCCGCCAGCGCATGGGCGGCAGGCAGCAGCACCAGATAGACCACGGCGATGGTGGCAAGGGCCAGCGGCAAAGCGCGGCGCGGTCCCAGCCTTTCGATCAGCGGCGCGCCCGCGAACCCCGCCAGCATGAAGCCCGCGCCATAGGCAAACGCGATGAAGCCGACCTGACCCGCCGACAGCGCCAGCAACGCACGGACATGGTCGGCCAGAAACGCGTACACGCCATAGAACGCCGACGAGAACGCCAGGCAGGCCAGCAACAGCACGGGCACATCGCGATAGGACAGCGGCGCCAGCAGCCGCGACAAGCGCAGCGGCGGGGCGTTCTGCGCGCGGCGCTCGGGTAGCTTGCGCAAGCCAAGCAGCGCAATCGTGGCGCACAGCGCCAAGGTGCCATAGGTGGCGCGCCAGCCGACGGCATCCGAGATCAGCGCGGACAAGGGC
>NZ_JBLVOL010000084.1:0-8522 GCF_053543755.1 Achromobacter semiaridum
CGACACGGCCGCCACGCGCGGCGCCGACGCCACGGCCCATGCCGCGCTTGCCGCCGGGGGCCCGTCGGCCCGCCTGTTGGGGCAGGCATTGCGCCAGGCCTTGCAGACCAGCGGGCTGTTCTACGAATCGCACCTGACCGACATGGTGTTCGGCCGCACCAACCCGGACGCGCTGCAAAAAGAGCCCCAGGCCAACCTGACCAAAGAGCCCGCCCAGCAGAACGCGGCACTGGCGCGCAACCGTGCCGAAGCCCCCGCCGCCAACCGCACGGCCGGTGGTGGCGACGCGGCAACGGGCGCCGGGTCCTCGACCAGCCCGGCGCCTGGCACGCCCGTCGCGGGCATCCATCAGGACCTGACCGTGCTGGTGCGCCAACAGCTGGACGTGCTGGCCAACCAGTCCCTGACCTGGCAAGGCGAAGCCTGGCCCGGCACGCCGATGGAATGGGAAGTGGAACGCGACCCCTACGGTGGCGATCCCGATTCGGCCACGCCCACCTGGGCCACCCGCTTGAAGCTGGACCTGCCGCGCCTGGGTCTGGTGGATGCCCGCCTGAACCTGGCGGGCGACCAGATCGTCTTGCAACTGGTCGCGCCGCTGGCGGCCGGTGAAATCAATGATGCGTCCGACCAGCTGCGCTCGCGCCTGTTGGCCGCCGGCCTGACGCTGAGCAACCTGGCGGTCAGCGTGACCGACCCGCGCCCCGTCATCCCGACCGACTTCTGATGAGCACCCTCTCCTATTCCGAGGACGGCGTCCCCGCTGGCGGCCCCAATGCCAACCGCAATGCGGCCGTCGCCATTTCCTACGACGACAAGGACGGCGCGCCGCGCGTGGTGGCCAAGGGCTACGGCCAGCTTGCCGACACCATCGTGCGCGCCGCCGAGGAAAACGGCCTGTATGTGCATGAGTCCCGGGAACTGGTCGGCTTGCTCATGCAAGTGGACCTGGACGCACATATTCCTCCCCAACTGTACGTAGCGGTGGCAGAATTGCTGGCCTGGCTGTACCGCCTGGAATCGCGCGAGCTTCCCCAAGCGGCGCCGCCCGCCTGACCCCACTTTCTAAGGACCACCATCGTGTTGGAAGCCAGCGACCCGGAATTCCTGCTGACCCGGCCGGACGACATGCGTTCCGCCCTGTTCGAGCTGACGCACCCCGACAGCCACATCCTGGTGCGCGACGCCGCCGACCGCGAGATGGCGGTGCTGGTGCTGGGCGCCGACAAGCAGACGCGCCAGTTCTTCTGGCGGCCCCGCGACTACGCGGGCGCCGACTTCGAACAGTCCGACAGCATGGGGTTGTTAAGCGGCACGACGTTCCACTTCCACGCCACCGCCTATGGCGGCGTGCAGATCCGCTTTCGCGTCCAGCGCCCCGAAGTCATTCATTTCGATGACGGCAGCGCGGCGTTGATGTCGCCGTTTCCCGATCGTCTGGCGCGCATCCAGCGACGCAAGATGTTCCGCGCCTCGCTGGTCACCGGCGCCGGGCAGTGCCAGGCCACATGGCAAGCCGAGCCCAAGGCCCGCCCCTTGAGCTTCACGGTGCGCGATATTTCCGTTGACGGCGTGGGCTTGCGCGCCGGGCTGGCGGTGCCCGCCCTGCCCGAGCGCGGCACCGTCATGGAAGACGTGCAACTGGACTTCGGCGACCTCGGCAAGCTCAGCGCCAACCTGGAAGTGCGTAACGTCTACCCGATTTCCGGCCAGCCGATGGTCCAGCCCGACAGCCCGGACGAAGCGCCGCGGCATTTGTCGCTGACCGGCGAACCGCCGATGAGCCACGTGGGCGCCGTGTTCCTGAACCTGGACGCGCGCCAGGAAAACTGGCTGCAAAAAGTGGTGTGGCGTCTGGAGAAAGGCGCGCAGCGCAACTGACCCGCCAAGCTGCCCCCTAAAAGCAAAAAGGCCTTTCCACCGGAAAGGCCTTTTTTCGGATCGACGCCGCCGTCAGGCGACGCGCCCGCCATGCAGGTCTTGCACGCCTTACACGGCCATCGACGAGATTTCCTTGTAGGCCGCAACCAGCTTGTTGCGCACCTGCACCGCCGTCTGAAAGCCAAGGCTGGCTTTCTGCATGTCGATGATCACATCATTCAGCGAAATATCCGGCGCGCCCATTTCAAAGGCCTTCGCCTGCGCCGACGAAGCGTTCTGCGCCGAGGTCACGCGGCGGATCGAGCGCTGCAACTCGGCGGCAAAACCGTCGGGCTGGCCAACCGATTCTCCGGCGGCCAGATTGCCGGTTTCCGCCTTGCTCACGACGGTGCGCATCTGCTGGAGCATGCTTTCGATGCCGTTCAAGCCTGAGACAGCCATTACCTGATTCCTTGCTGGTGGGGCGATTCGCCAATGTTGCCGCAAAGCGTACCGCCGATCGCGCACGCCCATAGCGATTAAAAACCGCCAAAAACCCCGACATTTCAACGAATGCCCACAGCCGGGGCCGGATCAGCCCATTCGCTATCGACATAGAGGATAAGTAACGCCAAAAACCGGCTGTTTTCATCGATTGGGATTGTCGACCCAAGGGCAATAATCCAGGCTCTCCCCAGACCAGAAGCACGTTGCATGTGTAATCTGCCCTACCCAGACATGAAGTCCTTTTCCTTGCGCCGCGCAGCCAGCGGGAGCCGTCGATGAATCAGCAGGCCACTCTGAGTTCGTCGCTGCTGGCGAAGTTCCCTGTGCTGGAAAAGGTCCGCGCACTGCCCAAGCCCGTCTTGCTTGGCGCGGCGGCCGCCGTCGTCGCGCTGATCATCGCCGCGGTGATGTGGAGCAGCGAGCCCAAGTACAAGGTCCTGTTCTCGAACCTGGACGACCGCGACGGCGGCGCCATCGTAACGGCCCTGGGCACCATGAACGTGCCCTACCGCTACAACGAGACGGGCACCGCGCTGCTGGTGCCGGCCGACCGCGTCTACGACGCCCGGCTGCAACTGGCTTCGCAAGGCTTGCCGCGCGGCGGTTCCGTCGGCTTCGAACTGATGGACAACGCCCGCTTCGGCGCCAGCCAGTTCGCGGAACAGATCAACTACCAGCGCGGTCTGGAAGGCGAGCTGGCCCGTTCGATCGAAGCCATGCACACCGTGCAACACGCCCGCGTTCACCTGGCCATGCCGCGCCAGTCGCTGTTCGTGCGTGAACGCCAGGCGCCCACCGCGTCCGTGCTGCTGAACGTCTACCCGGGCCGCAGCCTGAGCGATGCGCAGGTCTCGGCCATTTCGTGGCTGGTGGCCTCCAGCGTGCCCGAACTGACCGCCGAAAACGTCTCCATCGTCGACCAGAACGGCCGCCTGCTGTCCGCGCCGCTGGGCGAAGGACGCGGCATGGACGCTGACCAGATGCGCTTCGTGCGCGAAATGGAACAGCGCACCGTCGAACGCATCCTGACGATCCTGAACCCCCTGGTCGGCCCCGGCAACGTGCACGCACAAGCCAGCGCCGACGTGGACTTCGCCCGCCGCGAAGAAACGTCCGAGGTCTACCGCCCCAACCAGGAACCTGGCCAGGCCGCCGTGCGCAGCCAGCAAACCAGCGATTCCACGCAGCGCGGCGTCAGCCCCGCCCAGGGCGTGCCGGGCGCCCTGTCGAACCAGGCGCCTCCCAATGCGCAAGCGCCGCTGGCCAACCCGCCCGCGCAGCAGCCGCCGCGTCCGGGCCAGCCGCCCGCCGCGGCCGGTGCCCAGCAACAGCAGCAACAACAACAGCAGCAAACCGGCACCCAGGCGGCCACGGCCAACCTGAACGAGCGCCGCGACGCCACCACCAACTATGAAGTGGACCGCACCATCAGCCACATCAAGCAGCCGGTGGGCAACCTGAAGCGCCTGTCGGTGGCTGTGGTGGTGAACTACATCCGCGACAAGGACGGCGAGCCGCAAGCCCTGCCGCCCGAAGAACTGAGCAAGCTGACCAATCTGGTTCGTGAAGCCATGGGCTATTCCGAAACGCGTGGCGACTCGCTGAACCTGGTCAACAGCCAGTTCAACGATGGCCCGCCGCCGCTGCCGATGTGGCGCGATCCGGAAATGATTGCCCTGTTCAAGACGATCCTGGCATGGCTGGTGGGTCTGGTGGTTGCGTTCTGGCTGTATCGCAAGATTCGCCGCTCGGTCACCGAGTACCTGTACCCGCCGGTGGATCCGGAAATGGCTGAAGCCGAGCGTCAGGAAGCCGCTCGCGAAGCCCAGGACGCCGCCCGCAGCAAGGAACTCAGCCGTTACGAAGACAACCTGGAACGCGCCCGCACGATGGCCAACAAGGATCCGCGCGCCGTCGCGATGGTTCTGCGCACCTGGATGAGCAAAGATGAAAAATGATTCCACTCCGATGGACGGCATGACGCGCAGCGCCGTCCTGATGATGTCGCTGGGCGAGGACGCCGCAGCCGAGGTCTTCAAGTACCTGAGCGCCCGTGAAGTGCAGCAGGTGGGCGCGGCGATGGCCAGCCTGAAGCAGGTCACCCGCAACGACGTGGCCGTGGTGCTGGAAGAATTCCGCCAGGAAGCGGACCAGTTCATGGCCGTCACGCTGGGCTCGGACGACTACATCCGCAGCGTGCTGACCAAGGCGCTGGGCAGCGACCGCGCGGCCGGCCTGATCGAAGACATCCTGGAAGCCGGCGACGGCGGCAGCGGCATCGACGCGCTGAACTGGCTGGACCCGAACACCGTGGCCGAGCTGATCGGCGACGAACACCCGCAGATCATCGCAACGATCCTGGTGCACCTGGAGCGCGACCGCGCGGCCGGCGTGCTGGCTTTGTTGACCGACCGCCTGCGCAACGACGTCATGCTGCGCATCGCCACGTTTGGCGGCGTGCAGCCGGCGGCCTTGTCCGAGCTGACCGAAGTGCTTAATTCCGTGCTGGCCGGCCAGGGCGCCAAGCGTAGCAAGATGGGCGGCGTGCGCACCGCGGCCGAGATCCTGAACATGATGAATTCCTCGGACGAGGAAACCGTCGTGGCCAGCCTGCGCGAACGCGACAACGACCTGGCGCAGAAGATCATCGACGAGATGTTCGTGTTCGACAACCTGCTGGACGTCGAAGACCGCGCCATCCAGCTCATCCTCAAGGAAATCGACAACGACACGCTCATGGTCGCGCTCAAGGGCGCCCAGGAAGAGCTGCGCGCGAAGTTCCTGCGCAACATGTCCAGCCGTGCCGCCGAAATGCTGCGCGAGGACCTGGAAGCGCAAGGCCCGATCCGCATGTCGAAGGTGGAAGGCGAGCAGAAGAAGATCCTGCAAATCGCCCGCCGCCTGGCCGAGAGCGGCCAGATCGTGCTGGGCAATTCCGGAGACGACGCGTATGTCTGAAGCGGACAACGGCGCGACGACGCTCATCTCGCGCAGTGCCGCCTGGCGGCGCTGGCAGATGCTGTCGTTCGACGAGCCGGCGACCGTCGAAGCGGAGCCCGAACCGGAACCCGATCCCGGTCCGGACCCCGCGGTAGTGATGGCGCAGCTGCGCGCCCAGGCCGTGGCCGAAGGGCGCGAGGAAGGCTACGCGCAAGGCCATGCGGCCGGCGTCGAAGCCGGCCAGCAGGCGGGCCACGAAACGGGTTATGCCGCGGGCCGCGAAGCCGGTTACGCCGAAGGGCTCGCCCAGGCGCGCCAGCAAGGCGCTGAGGAAGCGCAGCGCCTGAACGCGCTGGTGCAGGCCTGCGCCGCGTCCGTGGGCGCGCTGGAAGAAAAGATGGGCCAGAGTCTGCTGACGCTGGCGCTGGACATCGCGCAGCAGGTCGTGCGCACCACCCTGTCCGAACAACCCGAAACCGTGATCGCCGCCGTGCGCGATGTGCTGCACATCAACCCGTCGGCCGGCGGCCAGATGCGCTTGTGGGCCAACCCCGAAGACATCGAACTGATCCGCCTGCACCTGGCGGACGAATTGAAAGAAGGCCATTGGCGCGTGCTGGCCGATGAGTCCATCGCGCGCGGCGGCTGCCGCGCCGAAACGCCTTTTGGCGATATCGACGCCACCTTGCAAACCCGCTGGCGCCGCGTTGCGGCCTCGCTGGGCCGCAACGTGTCTTGGGAGGATCCGGCGTGAACGGCGATCAGGCATCGGCGCAGACCGGCCAACCCGCCCTGCCCGCGACCTCCGCGAGCACGGTGCCGGTGCTGGACCGCTGGAAGACGCAGCTGGAGATCGGATCGATCCGCGCGGCGTCCACCGACCCCTGGCTGGTCAGCGGCAAGATCACCCGCGCCACCGGCCTGGTGCTGCATGCCACCGGCCTGCGCCTGCCCGTGGGCGCCGCCGCCCGCATCGAAATCGCGCGCGGCCACGATCACTGGGCGGATGCCGAAGTGGTGGGCTTTGACGGCCACACCCTGTACCTGATGCCGCAGGCCGATATTTCCGGCCTGCCGCCCGGCGCGCGCGTCGTGCCCGGCGAGCCGCCCGTGCAACGCGCGATCCCGCTGCCGCGCAAGGCCGAATTGAATGGCAATGCCAAGCCCCAACTGGGCCGTCACCTGCCGGTGGGCAACGCGTTGCTGGGCCGCGTGCTGGACGGCGCGGGCCGCCCGCTGGACGGGCTGGGCCCATTGACGGGGGCCGAACTGGCGCCCTTGTCCGCGCTGCCCATCAACCCCTTGTCGCGCGCGCCGATCGATACCGTGCTGGACACGGGCGTGCGCGCCATCAACGGTTTGTTGACGGTGGGACGCGGCCAGCGCATGGGCCTGTTCGCAGGTTCCGGCGTGGGTAAATCCGTGTTGCTGGGCATGATGGCCCGCTACACCAAGGCCGACGTCATCGTCGTGGGCCTGATCGGCGAACGCGGCCGCGAAGTCAAGGAATTCATCGAACACAACCTGGGCCCCGAGGGCCTGGCGCGCTCGGTCGTCGTGGCCGCGCCCGCCGACGTGTCGGCGTTGCTGCGCCTGCAAGGCGCGGCCTATGCAACGCGTCTGGCCGAGCACTTCCGCGACCAGGGGCTCGACGTCTTGCTGATCATGGATTCGCTGACGCGCTACGCCATGGCTCAACGCGAAATCGCGCTGGCCATCGGCGAGCCGCCCGCTACCAAGGGCTATCCGCCGTCGGTGTTCGCCAAGCTGCCGATGCTGGTCGAACGCGCCGGCATGGGCGCACCGGGTCCGTCCGGCAAGGCCGGTTCCATCACCGCGTTCTACACGGTGTTGGCCGAAGGCGACGACCAGCAAGACCCCATCGCCGATTCGGCTCGCGCCATTCTGGACGGCCACGTGGTGCTGTCGCGCCATCTGGCCGAAGCCGGTCACTACCCCGCCATCGATATCGAGGCGTCGATCTCGCGAGCCATGACGTCGCTGATCACGCCGCAGCAGTTCGCCGTGGTGCGCCGCTTCAAGCAGAACCTGTCGCGCTACCAGCGCAACCGTGACCTGATCGCGGTGGGCGCCTACGCGGCGGGCAACGATCCGCAGCTGGACGAAGCCATCGCCCGCTATCCGCGCCTGGAAGCCTTCTTGCAGCAAGACATCGGCGAGAACATCGGCTACGACGAAGCCGTCAACCAGTTGCGCGCCAGTTTCGAGTTAAGGGACACCTATGCCTAGCCAATTGCCCTTGGACATGTTGATCAACCTGGCCAAGGAAAGCACGGATGAAGCCGCGCGCCTGTTGGGCCGCCTCAGCGCCGAACGCACCAATGCCGAGCGCCAGCTGGGCATGTTGAGCGACTATCGCCAGGACTATCTGGAACGTCTGCAACAGGCCATGACGACCGGCATGTCGGCCAGCGATTGCCACAACTACCAACGCTTTATCGGCACCCTGGACGACGCCATCGGCCAGCAGCAGGCCGTGTTGCGCCAAGCCGATGACAACCTGGCCAAGGGCCGCCAGTACTGGCAGCAGGAAAAGCGCAAGCTCAGCTCGTACGACGCCCTGGCGCAGCGCGAACTGCGCGCCCAGGCCGTCGTGGAATCCCGCCGCGAACAACGCGCCAATGATGAATATTCCGCCCGCCTGGTCCAGCGCCAGGCCGGGATGCATTAAGCAATACCTAACAGGAAGCCCCAGATGACCGCTCCCCTGCCCCTGCCCACCGTCGCGCCTTTTGCGCCCACGTCCAACGCCGACGCGCTGGGCGCCAAGTCCGCGCCCGCGAACAAGAAAGGCCCAAGCTTTTCCGACGTGCTGGCCCAGCAGCGCCCGAAGCCGTCCGCCGATTCGCGCCCCGCGAACAACGGCGCCAAGACGCCCGCCAAGAATGCAAACACCGGTGACGCCGGCAGCGACGCAGCCGGCAAGGCCGAATCAGCCGCCGCCGGCGCCATCGACGAGGCCGTGAAGACCGCCACGTCCGCCGAAGCCGGCGCGCTGGCCGTGGCCGCCTCGCAGCAGCCGGTTGCCGCACTGCCGCAGCAAACGCTGGAACTGGCGGCGCAGGCCGCCGAACAGGTGCAGCTGGCACGCGGCACCGCCGAATCCGCCGCCGCCGCGATGAGCAACGGCGCAGCCGTTCTGACCGCCGCGCTGACCGCCGCCGACGCACCCGCCACCCCACGCACGCCGGTTG
>NZ_JBLVOL010000085.1:0-6239 GCF_053543755.1 Achromobacter semiaridum
CCACCTCGACTCCCTGCTGCGAAATTTCCGTCTTGAAGAGGTGCCGTCGCATCTGCTGCGGCGCGCGCACTTCAAGGCCGAGGAGATCTTCGCGGCTACGTTCGCGGGCGAAGGGGTTACGCCCCGACAAAAGGCCGCCTTGGTGCTGCTTTACCAAGAGCCCGGCCTTAGCCAGAATTCCTTGGCGGAACGCTTGGCCATGGACCGCAACACCGTTGCTGAAATGGTCAGGCGCATGCATGGCGGCGGGCTGATAGAACGCCGGCCGTCACCCACGGATGCCCGCGCTTACCAGCTATATGTCGCGCCGGCCGGCTTGGAGCTGCTGAGCAGGGTGATGCCGCGCGACGTGGTGGTGGAAGACCAATTGCTGGCTCGGCTGCCCGAGGAATACCGAGCCCTGTTCGTCAAATGCCTGCGCATGATTGCCGAGTCCGGTACCGAGACAGAAGCGTCAAAGCCCGATTGATGGGAGCGCGCCGGGCGTGACCGGCCGCGTCAGCGTCTGCCCGGTCGTCAGCACGATTTTCAGCCCGTTTTTCAGCCCCACTGTCAGCCGCCTGACAGGCAGCCGCGCGGGGCTACCGCTACACTCTCGGAATCCCGCACCCATGGTCGCCGGGCCGCCCCGCGCCACTGGCAAGGCGGTCGGCAGACGGCCGAGTTCCCACCGTTCCTTCATGTCGCAATCTGATTCGTTCAATCTGAAGCGCATCGCCGTTCCGGCGTTCGGCCCGTCGCTGCTCTATGGCATCAGCAACGGCGCCATCCTACCCGTGATCGCACTGACCGCGCGTGACCACGGCGCGTCCGTGGCCACCGCCGGCCTGATCGCCGCCCTGATCGGGGTGGGCTCGCTGCTGTCCAACATCCCATCGGCCCTGATCACCGAGCGCTTTGGCGAGAAGCGCGCCATGGCCGGCGCGGCGCTGTTAAGCGTGCTTGGCCTGGCGCTGGTGATCGGGGTGCCGCACCTGTGGGTGCTGGCGGTGGCCATGCTGATGCAGGGCTGTGCGCAGTCGGTGTTTCAACTGGCGCGCCAGAGCTACATGATCGAAGTCGTGCCATTGGCGTATCGCGCGCGGGCGCTGTCCACGCTGGGCGGCACCACGCGCATCGGCACTTTCATCGGCCCCTTCGCGGGCGCGGCGCTTATCCATTTCGTGGGGCTGGACGGCGCCTATTGGATTGCGATCTGCGCCATGCTGGGCGCGGGGCTTATCGCGATCAAGGCGCCCGACATCGAACCCTCGGGCGGCTCGCACGCGGGTGCGCCGCGCGCCCGCATCGGCGAGGTGGCGCGCGACCATCGCGGCGTGTACGCCACGCTGGGCGTGGGCGTGATGCTGATCAGCGCACTGCGCGCGTCGCGCCAGGTGGTGATCCCGCTGTGGGCGGATCACCTGGGCCTGGACGCCGCCACCACGTCGCTCGTCTACGGCCTGGTCGCCGCCGTGGACATGTCGGTGTTCTATCCGGCCGGCAAGGTGATGGACCAGCGCGGCCGCCTGTGGGTGGCGCTGCCCTGCACCTTGCTGATGGGGTTGAGCCTGATGGCAATCCCGCTGACCGGCGGCGTGGCCAGCTTCATCCTGGTGTCGGCGCTGCTGGGTTTTGGCAACGGCATCGGTTCCGGCATTGTGATGACGCTGGGCGCCGACGCCGCGCCGCCCGGCGCGCGCACGCAGTTCCTGGGCATCTGGCGCTTCATGGCGGACCTGGGCGCCAGCGGCGGGCCGGTGGCACTGTCGGTGCTGACCGCCTTGGTGTCGCTGGGCGGCGCATCGTTTGGCGTGGGCACGCTGGGGCTGGTGGCGGCCGGGGTGTTCTGGCGCTGGCTGCCCCGGCGCGCGCAGGGTTGAGTTTTTTCGCGCCCTGAAGCGGGGATACAGGCTTGTGATGCCGGGGCGATCAAGTCGGCGGATCGGCCCTATTCTGCGTCTCTGCTCCCGTCGCTGCCTTCGCTGCTGCCTTCGCTGCTGCCTTCGCTTTTGCCTTCGTTGCTGCCTTCGCTGCGTCCTGCGCTGTCGCCTTCGTTGCCGCCTGTGCCCCTGCCGCCGGTGCGTACTGCCCCATCAGCGCCACCACCCAATCGATGAACACCCGTAGCTTGGCGCTGACGTGCCGATTGGGCGGAAATGCAATGGTCAACGGCATCGGGTCCAGCCGCCAGTCCTGAAACAGCGGCGTCAATTCGCCCGTCGCCACATGCGGCTCGGCCATGTATTGGGGCAGCCACAATACCCCCATCCCCGCCAGCCCCGCCGCCAGGTACGCGTTGCCGTCATCCACCGCCAACACATAGCGCCCATGCACCCGCACATGCTCGTCGCCGCGATGCATGGCGTAGGGAAACGCCTTGCCCAGCCGCTGCCACAGGTAGCCGACGACGCGGTGATGCGTGTTTTCCAGGTCGTGCGGATGCGTGGGGTGGCCGGCCCGTTCCAGGTAAGCGGGCGCGGCGTACACCGCCAATTGCAAATCGCCGACGCGGCGCGCCGTCAACGACAGATCGGTCAGTTCGCCGCCCCGGACCACGCAGTCCACGTTGTCGGCAATGACGTCAACGATGCGGTCGCTGACGCCCATGTCCAGTTGAATGTCGGGATATTGCGCGTGAAACGACGGGAGCGCGGGGATCAGCACCATGCGGGCCAGCGGGCTGGGCACATCGACCCGCAAGCGTCCCCGAGGCAAGGCCGAGGCCACCGACAGGCTGGTCTCGGCATCGTCCATGTCGGCCAGCAGCTTGATGACGCGCTCGTAATAGGCCGCGCCATCGGCGGTGACGTTGACCTGCCGCGTGGTGCGGTTGAACAGCCGCACGCGCAAGCGCGCCTCAAGCTGTTGCACCAGCTGTGTCACGGTGGTTTTGCTGATGTGCAGCGTTTCGGCCGCCTTGGTGAAGCTACCCGCCTCCACCACGCGCGCAAACGCCTGCATTGCATCGAAACGGTCCATCGTAGGCCCCCGCCCGTTTGAAGAATGTTTGGATTCTACAAACAGTGATGGACAAGCTTGCGCGTTTATCGACCGCTGGCGCGTCGTTACAGTGAACCCATCGCTAACGACGGGCCATGTCGGCCCGCTTGAAGGAGCACTCCATGACGACGCGAAACCCCGTATTCCCCCCTGACCGCCACGCGCTGTACGAGCGCCACCGGTATTCCCCCGCCATCCGGTCCGACGGCTTTCTGTTCGTATCCGGGCAGGTCGGCAGCCGCGAGGACGGCACACCGGAGCCCGAGCTGGATGCGCAGGTGCGGCTGGCGTTCGACAACCTGAACGCCATTCTGAAGGCGGCAGGCTGCACGTTCGACGATGTGGTGGATGTGACCGTCTTCATGACCGACCCGCAATCGCACTTCGAGCGGATCTGGACTGAGGTGGTGCCGCAATACTGGGGTCGGGCACCGTATCCCACCGCGACTGCCGTGGGCGTGACCTGGTTAAGCGGTTTTGACTTCGAGATCAAGGTGATCGCGAAACTGCCTCAGGGGTCATAAGGCAGCCGGGCGGCGCAGGCAGGTCATGAAAACGTCAAGGCGGGCAACACCGGGTTTACGGCAGCCGCGGCTTGGTGAGTTTGGCGATATCATGGCAAAAAAATCGAGCCGCCTCGCGCGCCGCCCAGGAGACTTCCCGCTTGTCCGCAGGCCCGCACACGCCCAACGCGCCCCCCTTTCCCACCTTTGAGACTTCCGATTTCTCGGGCGAGGGCTCGTTCTATTTCGATCTTGTGCGCTTGCAGGACCGCGACGATATCCCGCGCGGCTTCCTGCATCGGCACAACTACTACCACCTGCTCTGGATGAGCCAGGCCAGCGGCACCCACATGCTGGACTTCGAACAGCACGAGGTGCGCGACCACTCGGTATTTTTCCTGTCGCCCGGGCAGATCCACGCCTGGACCTCGTCCGTCAAGCCGCGCGGCTACGTGTTGAATATCAGCACGGACTTCTTCGCCCACATGTTCCCGCGCGCGGACGACATCGCCAAGTTTCCGTTCTTTCATCTGGCGGGCGGCTCGCCCGCCATTTATCTGTCGCGTGAACAGCACGACGGCATGCTGCCGCTGCTCAATGAAATTGAACGCGAAACGCGTGACCGTCAGACCGGGCGCTTTGACGTCGTGCGTTCCTACCTGCTGATCCTGCTGACGCAGCTGCGCCGCCTTTACCCGGCCGATGAGCGCGAGACCGCCGCCGGCCCCAGCTATTCGCTGGCCAAGCGGTTCACCATGCTGATCGAAGAACACTATCTGGACTTCGACGCCATCCGCCAATACGCCGACGCGCTGTGCGTCAGCGAACGCCAGCTGAACGATGCCGTCAAGCGCAGCGTGGGGCGCACCGCCAGCCAGCTGGTGCAAGAGCGCGTCGCGCTGGAGGCCAAGCGCCTGCTAAGCAATACGGGCCTGAGCATCGCAGAAATTGCGTTCCAGCTGAACTTCGAAGACCCCTCTTACTTTGCCCGCTTCTTCAAGAAGCACACCGGCAGCACCGCCGGCGATTTCCGCAAGAAGTACGACCGCCCCATCAGCTGATGGCCGCGCGGGCAGACGCGCGAAAAAGTGCAATACAAGCTCTGATCTGTCCTAACGCGCCCAAGGCCGGGCTGCGTACAGTTCATCCAGACCCAACCCGCCGCCTTGCGGCTTGATTGAAACTGCGATGAACGACACCCCAACATTGATGACAGGCGGCCAGCATGTGGTGCGCGCGCTGCTGCAACACGGCGTGGACACGGTATTTGGCGTGCCCGGCGAAAGCTATCTGGACGTGCTGGACGCGCTTTACACGGAACGCGAGCGCATCCGCCTGGTGTCCTGCCGCCACGAAGGCGCGGCCTCGTTCATGGCCGAGGCGCACGGCAAGCTGACCGGCCGGCCCGGCATCTGCATGGTCACGCGCGGCCCCGGCGCCACCAACGCCAGCATCGGCGTGCAGACGGCGTTTCAGGATTCCACGCCGCTTATCGTGCTGGTGGGCCAGGTGGGCAACGACATGGTCGAGCGCGAGGCGTTCCAGGAAATCGATTACCGGCGCATGTTCGGCCAGTTCACCAAATGGGTGGCGCAGATCGACAGCGCCGCGCGCGTCACCGAATACCTGAACCGCGCCTTCTCGGTCGCGATGTCGGGCCGGCCCGGTCCCGTGGTGTTGGCGCTGCCCGAGGACATGCTGACCGAACTGGCCCCGCCGCGGGACTGCGGCACGATTCAGTTTCCGCAGGCGCATCCGGCGCCCGACGCGCTGGCCGACATGCGCGCCCTGCTGGCCCGCGCGCGGCGGCCGTTGATGATGGTGGGCGGGTCGGGCTGGACCGACGCGGGCCTGGATGCCCTGGCCCGCTACGCCAGCCGCAACAGCCTGCCGGTGGCGTGCTCGTTTCGCCGGCAGGATCTGTACGACAACCACCACCCGCAATACGTGGGCGAAGTGGGCATTGGCGTGAATCCTGAACTGGCTGACGCCGTGCGCAACGCCGACGTGATCCTGGCGGTGGGTGCGCGCCTGGGCGAAATGGTCACGGGCGGCTATACGCTGCTGCAATCGCCCGTGCCCGAGCAGACGCTGATCCATGTGCTGGCCAGCCCCGAAGAGCTGGGCCGCGTGTATCAGCCCGCGTTGAAGATACCGTCGGGCCTGGACGCCTTTGCGCACGCAGCCGCCGCACTGGAGCCGGTGGACGCCACCCCGTGGCGCGGCTGGCTGGACGGGCTGCGGCAAAGCTACGTGCGTTACACGGAGCCGCCGGCCACCGATCTGCCCATGGACCCGGCGCGCGTCATCGTTGCCCTGCGCGAAGGGCTGGACCCGCGCGCCGTCCTGACCAACGGCGCGGGCAACTACAGCGCCTGGGCGCATCGCTACTACCGCTTCAGCCACCCGCGCACCCAGCTTGCGCCCACCAGCGGCGCCATGGGCTACGGCGTGCCCGCCGCCATCGCGGCCAAGCTGCGCCACCCTGAACGGCAGGTGGTCTGCCTGGCGGGCGACGGCTGCTTTCTGATGACCTCGCAAGAGCTTGCCACCGTGAAGCAGCACCGCCTGGCCATCATCTTCATCGTGTTCAACAACGGCATGTACGGCACGATCCGCATGCATCAGGAAAAGAACTATCCGGGCCGGACCCTCGGCACGGACCTGTGCAACCCCGACTTCGTGGCCTACGCGGAATCGTTCGGCGTGCCGGCTGAACGCGTGGACAGCCATGAAGGCTTCGCGCCCCCCGTG
>NZ_JBLVOL010000085.1:6259-8142 GCF_053543755.1 Achromobacter semiaridum
GGGCCCTGGACAGCGGGTCACCCTATCTGATCGAACTTTGTCTGGACCCCGAGGTGATTACGCCCCGGGCCACCCTGACCAGCCTGCGCAAACAAGCGCAGCTTGCCGCTTCCTGACGTTCAGGATTGGATTGCCGCGCAGCAGTCGCAAGAACGGCGCGCGGCGATCCCATAAAAAAAATGACCACACCTGGAGAGAGACTATGAATACCCCCCTGCCCGCCCTGCGGCGGTTGGCCGTGGCCGCCTTGCTGGGCACCGCGACCCTTGGCGCTGCATCGTTCGCGGCATCCTCCGACGCCTCGGCCTACCCCGAGCGCCCGCTGCGCATCATCGTTCCCTTTGCCGCCGGCGGCGCCACCGACGTGATCGCGCGCACCGTGGCGCAGTCCATGTCCGCCCGCCTGGGCCAGCCGGTAGTGGTGGAAAACAAAGCCGGCGCCAACGGCAACATCGGCGCCGTCATGGCCGCGCGCGCCGAGCCCGACGGCTATACGCTGCTGATGGCCACGTCCAGCCATGCCATCAATTCCACGCTTTATCACAAGCTGGACTACAGCCTGACGGGCGACTTCGCGGGCCTGTCGAACCTGGCGTCGGTGCCTTTGCTGCTGGTGGTGAACCCGTCGGTGCCCGCCAAGACCCCCGAAGAACTTGCCGCCTACGCCAAGGCCAGCGGCAACCGCGTGAACTACGCCTCGGGCGGCACCGGCACGGCGTCGCACCTGGCGGGCGCGCAGTTCAATTCACTGGCCGGCGCGCAGATGACGCACGTGCCCTACAAGGGGGGCTCGCAGGCGCTTAATGACCTGATGGGCGGCCAGGTCCAGATCATGTTCGCGAATCTGCCTGAAGTGCTGTCGCAGGTGCAGGCCGGCCGCTTGCGGCCCATCGCCGTCACGGGCAAGCAGCGCCATGCCGCCCTGCCGGACGTGCCGGCGTTTTCCGAAACGTCTTATCCCGCCATGAACGCCCGGTCCTGGTTCGGCCTGTTCGTGCCCGCGGCCACGCCCGCGCCCGTGGTGGAAAAGTTGTCGCAGGCCATCACCCAGGGCGTGGCCGACCCCGCCGTGCAGGACAAGCTGAAGGGGCTGGGTGCCGACCCCGTCGGCGACGGCCATGCCGCGTTCCAGCAATACGTGAACCAGGAAGTCGATCGCTGGAGCGTGCTGGTGAAACAGTCCGGCGCCACGGCGGACTGACGATCGATCAGATTCTGCAATGCGCGTTGCAGCCCGCGTTGCAGCCCCATTGCAGCCCGCTTTGGCACCGCTCCCCCCTACGCAATCCCCATCGCAACACCTCAAAGGAAACACCATGCTTTACGACGTACGGACTTACACCTGCCGCGCCGGCACCATCAAAAAGCACCTGGCGCTTTATGCAGAGCACGGCTATGAGGTGCAAAGCCGCCACCTGGGCAAGCCGCTGGCCTACATGCAGACCGAGACGGGCGACGTCAACAGCTACATGCACATCTGGGTCTATGACAGTGCCGCCGACCGCGAGGCCAAGCGCCTGGCGCTGCAAAAAGACCCCGCCTGGGCCGGCTACCTGACCAAGAGCGCCGAGGCCGGCTATCTGATCCGCCAGGAAAACCGGCTGATGACGCCCACGGCGTTCTTCCAGCCTTGACGACCAAGGGCCCAGGGCCGAGGACCGTCCTCGGCTGCGCGACGCGCGGTTGAGCCGCAACGGGCGGGAAGAAAAAATTCGGACATAATTATTGCCCTGGCACCCCGGCAGTGGCCTTGCGCCCGCCGCCCGCCCTGGCCTGTCCGCGCCGGATTTTTCCATGAACCTTGCCCGTATCGATCTCGTCACCCTCACCTTGTTCGTTGCCGTCGCGCGCCAGGGCAGCATCTCGGCCGGCGCGCGCCAGTC
>NZ_JBLVOL010000085.1:8192-29597 GCF_053543755.1 Achromobacter semiaridum
GCCCCCCGCCAGTCGCATCTGGCGGTAGGGGCGGCCAGCAAACGCATTTCTGACCTGGAGGCTGCCCTGGGCACCGCGCTGCTGTACCGCAACGCGGCCGGGGTGGAACTGACCGACGCCGGCCAGGCCTGCCTGGTGCACGCGCTTCGTGTGTTGCAGGAAGTCGAGCAGATGACGGGCGCGCTGTCCGACTTTGCCCAAGGGGTGCGCGGGCAGGTTCGCATTGCCGCCAACACCTCGTCGCTGACCCAGTTTCTGCCCGAGGATCTGGCCGCCTTCATGGACGGACACCCGGCCGTGCGCATCGACCTGGAAGAACAGAACAGCAGCGACATCGTGACCGCCGTGCTGGAGAACCGCGCCGATATCGGCGTGTTCGCCGACCGGACGGCGGCCGAGGGGCTGACGACCTTTCCGTATCGGCTGGATGAACTGGTGCTGATCGTGCCGCAGCGCCATCCCTTGGCCTCCGAGGCGCAGGTGGCGTTTGCCGACACCTTGGCCTACGACTACGTGGGCTTGCCGCCCGCCACGTCGCTGGCCACCCGCCTGTCCGAGGAAAGCGGCCGTCTGGGCCGGGCAATGCGTTTGCGCATTCAGGTACGCAGCTTTGACGCCATCTGCCGCATGGTCACGGCCACCGGTGGCGTGGGCATCCTGCCGCGCATCGCGGCCGAGCCGCATGCGCGGTCGATGCCGCTCAAGCTTATTGCCCTGACCGACGAATGGGCGCGCCGCTGGCTGCTGCTGGGCGTGCGCGATGCCGACACGCTGACCGTGGGCGCCCGCCTGTTGCTGGCGCATCTGCGCGGCGACCACTAAGGCTGCCACCGCTGCGGGTTTGCCCGGGGTTTCTCGTTCCGGGAATACCCCTTTCCCCGATTGTCCATTCCGCCCCGCGTCGCTTCGCGGGCACACTGCCGCCTATCAATCATCAATATCAAGCGTTGCCAAGGAGGCGAAATGGCTGGGCAGATTCTTGCTGGCATCCGCGTGCTGGAGCTGGGTCAACTGATAGCCGGGCCGTTCGCCGCCAAGACCCTGGCGGATTTTGGCGCGCAGGTCATCAAGATCGAACCTCCCGGGCAGGGCGACCCGCTGCGCAAATGGCGCTTGCTGCACGAAGGCACGTCGGTGTGGTGGGAAGCGCAGTCGCGCAACAAGCAGTCGGTGTGTGTGGATCTGCGCCAACAGGAAGGCCAGGACATCGTGCGCCTGTTGGCGCAACAGGCCGACGTGCTGATCGAGAACTTCCGCCCCGGCACCCTGGAAAAATGGGGTTTGTCGTGGGACGCCCTGCATGCGCTGAACCCGCGCCTGATCATGCTGCGCATCTCGGGCTACGGCCAGACCGGCCCCAAGGCGCGCGAACCGGGCTTTGCCGCCATCGGCGAAGCCATGGCCGGGTTGCGCTACCTGAACGGCGAACCGGGCCGCGCGCCGGTGCGGGCCGGCTTGTCGCTGGGCGACACCATCGCGGGCCTGCATGGCGCGCTGGGCGTGATGATGGCGCTGTACCAGCGCGATGCGCGCGGCGGCGTCGGGCAAGTCATTGACGCGGCGCTGTACGAAAGCCTGTTCAACCTTAGCGAAAGCCTGTTGCCCGAATATTCCGTGTTCGGCGCCGTACGCGAGCCGGCCGGCGCCGCGCTGCCGGGCATCGCGCCGTCCAACGCCTACCCTTGCCAGGATGGCTACGTGTTGATCGCGGGCAACGGCGACGCCATCTACACCCGCCTGATGGCGCGCATCGGCCGCGACGACCTGGGCCAGGACGCGGCCTTGGCGCACAACGACGGCCGCGCCCGCCGCGTTGCCGAAATCGACGCCGCCATCGGGGCATGGACGCAAACCCGGCTGATCGACGACGTGTTGGCCGCCATGCGCGAAGCCGACGTGCCGGCGGGCCGCATCTATTCGGTGGCGGATATTGCCGCCGACCCGCACTACCGCGCCCGCAATGCCATCACCACCGTGCAATCGGCCGCCGGCGTGCAGGTGGAAATGCCGGCCGTCTTTCCGTATCTGTCCACCAACCCCGGCGCGGTGCGCGAACGCGCACCCACGCTGGGCGAACACACCGATGCGGTGCTGACGCAGGCGGGCTTGTCGAACGAACAACGCGACGCGCTGCGCGCCAAGGGAGTGATTGCATGAACGCCGGCCCCGCCAAGATCGAGATCAACGAAGTGGGCCCGCGCGACGGCCTGCAAATTGAAAAAGCCCTGGTCGCCACCGACGACAAGGTCGCCTTCGTGGACGCCTTGTCCGACTGCGGCTTTGCGCGCATCGAAGTCACCAGCTTCACTTCGCCCAAGGCCATCCCCGCGCTGGCCGACGCCACGGACGTGATGCGCCGCATCCGCCGCCGCCCGGGCGTGATTTACACCGCGCTGGTGCCCAACATCCGCGGGCTGGAACGCGCGCTGGAAGCGGGCACCGACGAGATGAACCTGGTCATGTCGTGCAGCGAAACACACAACCGCGCCAACCTGCGCATGACGCGCGAGCAGTCGTACGCGGAACTGTCGCAGGTGCTGGCCGCCGCCGCCCACACCGGCACGCCGTGCAACGTGTCACTGTCCACCGCCTTCGGCTGCCCCTTCGACGGGGACGTGGCCGTGGACCAGGTGCTGGACCTGGCTGCACGGCTGGCTGACGCTGGCGCCACCGGCATCACGCTGTGCGACACCACCGGCATGGCATTCCCAACGCAAGTGGCCGCCTTGTGCGAACAGGCGTCCGCGCGCCTGCCGGGCGTGGCGCTGACGGTGCACCTGCACAACACGCGCGGCATGGCGCTGGCCAACGCGATGGCCGCCTGGCAGACCGGCATCACCCGCTTTGACGCGGCGGCCGGTGGCCTGGGCGGATGCCCGTACGCGCCCGGCGCCAGCGGCAACGTCAACACCGAAGAACTGGTGCACATGTTTGCCTGCATGGGCGTGGACACCGGCGTGTCGCTGGAGCCATTGCTGGCCATCGTGCGCGGCTTGCCGGCGCTGGTGCAGCGCGATCTGAGCAACGCCTTGCTGCAAGCGGGACCACGCTTGGCAACGCATGCCGCGCCCGAGTGGCTGGCCGAGAGATTTCCGCAGTAGCAGTGATGCAGTGAAGTTCCGACGCAGTGAAGCGCCGACGCAGTGAAGTTCCGACGCAGTGAAGCACCGATGCAGCGCGGCCCCTGCCCCGCGCAGCCGTTTCATCCGTTTTTGTTTTGACCACACCTATAAAAAACCAAGGAGACATCCCATGGCATTGCCCAGCCTGCCCACCATCCTGCGCGCCGGTATCGTCGCCGCGCTCACCGTCGGCGCCAGCGCCGCCAGCGCACAAGCGGACTTTCCCAACCGCCCTGTCACGCTGATCGTGTCCGCCGCGCCCGGCGGCACCACCGACATTGCCGCCCGCCTGATCGCCCAGCCCCTGGGCGCGGCGCTGGGCCAAAGCGTCGTCGTCGAGAACAAGCCGGGCGCATCCGGCGGCATCGCCGCGCAGGCAGTCGCCCGCGCCAAGCCCGACGGCTATACGCTGCTGCTGCAATACTCCGGCTTCCAGGTCATCACGCCCCACGTAACGCCCGCCGCCGGCTGGGACCCCATCAAGGACTTTGCCCCCGTTGCCAACGTGCTGTCCGCGCCGCAAGTGGTGGTGGTGCGCCCGGACCTGCCCATCAACTCGCTCAAGGAACTGGTGTCGTACGCCAAAGCCAACCCGGGCAAGCTGAACTACGCGTCGTCCGGCAACGGCTCGCTGCAACAGGTGGCCACCGAACTCCTGAACCAGATGGCTGGCACGCAGATCACGCACATTCCCTACAAGGGCACCGGCCCCGCGCTGAACGACCTGCTGGGCGGCGCCGTGGACATGACCATCACCACGCCCCCCCCGCTGTTGGGCCAGATTGCCGCCGGCAAGCTGCGCGCACTGGCCGTCACCGGCAGCACCCGCCTGCCGTCCCTGCCCAACGTGCCCACCGCCGCCGAAGCGGGCTACCCCGACCTGATCGTGTCGTCGTGGTTCGCCATGTACGCGCCCAAGGACACGCCCGCGCCGGTCGTGGACAAGATCGCCGGTGAAATCCAGAAGATCATGAAGACGGACGCCTTCCGCCAGAAGGCAGCCGAACAAGGCGCCGAAGCCATCTTCATGGGGCCGAAGGAACTGGGCGCTTACACGCAGTCGGAACTGGACCGCTGGGGCAAGGTCGTCAAGGCCGCGAACATCACGGCGAATTGATTCGAGGTGGCGGCGTCAGGGTGGAAGGTCCGGCTGCGCAGAGGCAGCCGGCATCGTGGCGATCAACGCAGGTTTTCCAAGCACGCGCTTGGCACCGAACGGCTGGACACGCGCGTCTTTGCAACCTCACCGTAGTTCTGGGACAAAGGCAGCCACAGTTTGAACAGCGTGCCGCCCGATAGCGGCTGCCAAGCGCAACGCGCCCCTAATACCGCTACGCGATTGCGTATATTGGCCACGCCGCGCCGCCCCGGCAATGGCACCTCCGGCGGCGGCGGCATGAAGGGTCGGCCGTTGTCCTGCACGCACACCCACACGCCGACATCCCCGGCGTCGCCGGTGCCACCCGCGGCCGTCGTCGCTTCGGCGGTGGTGACGGTGATATCCGTGGCGTCGCTGTGCTTGACGATATTGGTCAGCACCTCTTGCAGGATACGCAGCACATGCAGGGCGCTTTGCGCGTCGAGCCACTGCAACGGCGGCAGGTCGCTCATCCGCCAACGCAGCGTGATTCCGGCCCCGGTCAACCGGGGGCCCATACGAAACCGCAAGGCCCCCAGCAAGGCCAACAGGTCGGCATCGGTGATTTCCAGGGAATCGATGGCGATCTTCAGGTCGTCGATGCATTCGCGCAGAACCTGAGCGATGTCCAGCGGCGCGCGCCCCAGCTCCACCTGGCGCAGCGCGCTCATCAGGGAAGACCCCACGCCGTCATGCATCTCGCTCATCAGGCGTTGGCGCTCGTTCAATAGTGTCTGCTCGCGCTCGGCGACGCGCAGGCGCTCGTGCGCCTGGACCAGTTCGCGCTCTTGGGCGGCCAGTTGCTCGGCCAGCACCGCGCGGGCGCGCGCGGCCACCGCCAGCGCGCGGGTGTAGCGCGTGAACGCGACATACACGAACAGGGTGAGCAGGCCCAGATTCACATAGGGCGTCAGGTAGATGCCTTCCATGTCCATCTTGAAGCTCTGCATGCGCAGGTCATGCCAGGCCATCAGCAAGGACACGGGCCCCCATGCGGCCAGCAGCACATTGGCGCGGCTGCGTTCATGCCAGGCGTTGGCGATGGCTGCATAGATCTGCGCCAGGGCCGGCGGCAGAATTGCCAGGCGTTGCACGGCCAGAATCCCGGGACGATCCGCCCACCAATAGGGCAACGTCGCGACGACGACGATGGCCCAGTACATCAGCAGGACGCGGCCCAGGCGCGGGCGGGGACGATGCTGCACCATGCCAAGAAAATAAAAGCCGCAGACGGGTACGGTGACCATGCCCACCAACGTCATCCACGAGAACCAGGCGAAACTCATGGCCAGGCCCGCGTCGTCCACCAGGAACAGCAAGGCTGCCAGCGCCTGTGCGACCGCCATGCAGAAGAACAGCGCGAACGGCCACGCCCCGCCGGCCGGCGCCAGGCTGGTATCGCGACGGCGGTTCGTGCGCAGCCAGATGGCGATGCCCAAGGCAAAGAATCCCAGCAACAGGAAAGAGCCACGCCAATAGGTCGGCAGCGCCGTCTGTAGAAACGTGCGCCAGCGCCAGGACGGCAACAAGTCGGCGGTCGGTCCGACCCACATCGAGGACAGCGCGCCGCCCGTATTCGGCTGGTTGGCCACGCGCACGTACACCCATGCATCCTTGTCCGGGTGCAACAGGCCAGCCACATCCACCCATAAAGGATGATTGAAATTGTTCCAGGCGCGGTCGCCGCGCGATTGCCAGGCGCGCTGTCCGTTCACGTATACCGCCAGCGTGCCGGTTGCCTGCCAGCGTGGGGCGTATAGCCGCAACTGCGGCGTCGGGAAGGCCGTGGCGGGAATATGAATCCGGTACCACTGCACCTCGGCACGGTCCGCCGATCCCGGCGCGGCTCGGGGCCACGGCGTTCGCGGCCGCGCATGCGGCAGGCGTACCGGCTGCCAGTCGGCGTCGGCGGCATTGATGGCGCTGTCCCCGGCGTCCAGTTCAGCCATCGACACCGGCTGCATCCACGCCGTGCTTGATGACGACCACATCTGCGCTTCGGTGAGATGGAGCACGGGCGACTGGGCGTGCGCCGATCCGCAAACAGCCAGCAAAAAAAACCCCAGCATCGACTTGAGCACCGCGTCCCAATGGCCGATGGCCACCCAAGGCCACGTCAGCCGGGGCCACGTCGCGCTTGGCAGTTCAGTCTTCACTGAGCCACCCGTGTCGCGCGCCCTCGCGCACCGCTTCGGCCCGCGAATTCACTTGCAGCTTGGTATAGATACGCCGCACAAAGGTCTGCACGGTGTGCGGTGAGACGCCCAAAGCGCTGGCGACTTCGTCCACCGTGTAGCCCCGCGAGACCAGGCGCAGCGTCTCGGCTTCGCGCGCCGAAGGCGATACAAGGGGCGCGCATGCGGGGGCCGCGACAGCTTCAACGGGCGCCGTTTGCGCGGTGTGTCGCAATAGAAGCTTCCTGGCCACCATGGGGTTGATCGGGCTGCCTCCGGCATGCAGGCTGCGGATTTCGGCGACCAGTTCCTGCGCGCTCAGGTCCTTCAGCACATAGCCCATCGCGCCCGCTTCGATGGCGCGCAGGACGTGCGTCTCATCGCCAAAAATGGTGCTTACCATCACCGCGCAATCGGGCCAGGCTTGCCGCGCCGCGGCAATCACATCCAGGCCGGAGCCGTCGGGCAAGCCCAGGTCCACCAGAAGCACGTCAAGCGGCTGGCGTGGTAGCAGGGACAAGGCTTCGCGCCGGTTGGCGGCCATCCACACCATGCTTAATCCCTGCGCGGTCTGGACGGCGTGCGCCAAGGCCTGAGAACAAACCGCGTCGTCTTCGACCGTCGCTACACGTATGGGACTTTGGCCGGCTGCCGATGCGCTGCCCGCGCGCGGCGGCGCTGCGTTCGTGTGGGGAGGTTGCGCCGCCTGTTCAGACCTTTGTTCAGTGTCTTTTTTTCGCATCAAGTGATCATCGGACGGCTTCGATTCATATCGAACATCGCGCACGGGGTCTCTAGAATGAGCCCCGCTGCAAGCATGAGCGGGAAGTCTGCCTTCATCGGCTGGTTCCGTCATGTCCTTAGTTCTAGGGACATACAGTGTTGCACAAGTTTTTTATGCTGCGCCAGCCACCTTAACGCTCTCTTGATAACCGGAAGACTGCATGACCAACCGCCGGGCTTACCTTCGCGTGACCACGCTTTCAGCCGCGATTGCCGGCGCCTTTCTGGGCGCCACGGCGTCCGCCCAGACGTACAACTGCGGCGGTAGCAGCGGCGGGCTGTCGTGCAACACGTCAGGCACTTCCGGGCAACCCGTCATATTCCAAGCCGGCAACTACAACCCCGTTCCGCCCATGAACGCAAGTGCCAGCGCGGACATCACGGTGACGGTCGGCGCTTCAACCAAGGCCGCGCTGGAGGTCTTGTCGATAGGCGGCAACGGCAATCCGGGCGGCACGCTGACCGGTACCGACACACAGGGCCTGACCGTGATCAACACAGGCAACCTGACGTTGCAGTCCGCGGGCGGGTCGATCGTCAGCGACGGCAACCTCTACGGGCTTTTCGCGCAGATGCAGGGCGGCAATGCCGCCAGCAGCAGCAACGGCGACTATGGCGGTAATGGCGGCGTAGCCGGCCGGTCGCAGACCGAGATCCTGTCGGTGACCAATCACGGCGACGTCAGCATCAACCTGCCCAACGTCACGGTGGCGGGGGGCGCGGCCGTGGGCGCGCTGAGCCAGGGCGGCGCCGGTAGCGGCACGACGGACGACCATAACCCCAGCGGGGCCGGCGGCCAGTCGGCGGGGGCGTCCATCGTCAATACGGGAAGCATCAAGGTCAACCTCGCGGGCACGGGCCGGTACGCAGGCATCCTGGCCTCCAGCAGCGGCGGAAATGGCGCCGACCAATACGACGGCGGCGCCAACATGGGCGGCGGCGGCGGCAGTGCCGCGGTCACCAATTCCGGCAATGTGGCATTGAACTGGGTCTGGGCCAACAACTCGGCGGCCTCGTCCGCGCTGTATGGCGTGCTGGCTCAATCCACGTCGGGCAATGGCGGCGATTCGACCGACAAGGGCCTGGGTAATGGCGGTGCGGCCGGCATCGGTGCCGCCAGCGACCTTAGCGCCAAGGTCACGCTGCTAAGCGGCGGCAACGTCAGCGTCACCCAGGGCGGCACGCCGCCGGCCCCTGGGGCGGGCGTGGCAGCCATCATCCTGGCGGGCAACGGCGGCAATGGCCTGGCCGACGAAGACGACACCTTGGGCGGCAATGGCGGCAACGCGGGCAGCATCAACGGCTCGCAGGTTCCCTTGCAGATCAACGTGACCGACGCCAGCGTTTCAACAACGGGCAGCCAGTTGCCGGCGTTGCTGGTTTCAGCGCGCGGCGGCGCCGGCGGCGGCAACTTCAACAGCGGCAGTTATCACGATCGTAATGGCGGCCTGGGGGGTCAGGCCGGGGACGCGGGGGTATGGGTGACCACGGCCGGCACCGCCATCGCCCTGTCCACCACAGGCGACCATGCCTCGGGCATTCAGACGTCGCAAGTGGGCGGTGCGGGCGGCGCGGGCGGGTACTACGGCGGCGACGCGTTGGGGTTTGGCAGCAGCAACGCGGGCAATGGCGGCAGCGGTGGCAATGTCGGCAGCCTGACGGTCAAGTTGGCGGGCAGCAAGGCCCTGCCCATTACCATCACCACCGCAGGGGACGACTCCCATGGCATCTACGCGGTATTGCAGGGCGGCCAAGGCGCTGACGGCGGCACGCTTACCGGAACGATCGGCGGCGGTTCAGGCGGCGATGGCGGCGCCGGCGGCTCCACGGGTTCGATGAACGTGACCCTTACCGGCACATCGATCTCGACGCGGGGCGCGAACGCCTTCGGCATTCTTGTGCAGAACCTGGGCAATGACGGCGGCACCGCCGCGTCCGCGACAGGGACTGACGTCCAGGGGGGCAACGGCGGTAACGGTGGCTCGACGGGCTCGGTGACGATATCGACGGATGCAAACACGGCCATATCGACGCAGGGGCAAGGCGCGCCCGGCATCCTGGCGCAAACCGCCAGCGGCGCCGGCGCCAACGGCGGCAATGGCAACGGCCAGTTGAGCGGCGTGGACGGCAGCGGTGGCAACGGTGGCTCGGCGGGCGCGATAACCGTGGCCAACGCCGGCGCGATAACGACCGCCGGCACGGACTCGGTCGGCCTCATGGCGCAGTCGCTGGCGGGCGCGGGCGGCGCCGGGTCGGTGGACTACGGCATTTTCTACAGCAAGGGCGGCACGGGCGGCGCAGCCGGTTCAGCGGGCGTCATTACCGTGACGAACACCGGCGCCATCAACACCAGCGGCACCATGGCGATGGGCGTCCTGGCACAGTCCATCGGCGGCAGCGGCGGCGCGGCGGGAAGCGCCGGCGGCCTGGGTGTTTCGCTGGGTGGCGATGCCACCACCAATCCGTTCGAGTCCAATGCCAACACGGTGACCGTCAATGCGTCCGGAACCATCACCACGACGGGGCTGTCCGCGATAGGTGTCCTGGCGCAATCCATCGGCGGCGGCGGCGGCGCGGGCGGTGCTACGCAGGGGCTGATCAGCGTTGGCGGCACCGGCGGCAAAGGCGGCTCGGGCGGCACAGTGATCGGCACGCCCACCAACCTGACACTCGGCACCAGCGGCGACAACGCACATGGCTTGGTCGCCCAATCCATCGGCGGTGGCGGCGGCAACGGGGGCAATGCCAGCAGTTTTGGCATTTTCCATTCGGTTGCCGTTGGCGCATCGGGCGGCGACGGCGGCACGGGCGGGTCCGTCGTGCTGAACCTGAACAATTCCAATATCGTCACCCAGGGAACCAAGGCGGCAGGCCTGATCGGCCAGTCCATCGGTGGTGGCGGCGGCACGGGCGGGCAGGCGTTCGCTTATAGCGTCGGCCCGCTGGCCACGGTAGCCGTGGCGGTGGGCGGACAAGGCGGCACCGGCGGCGACAGCGGCGTCGTCAGTTCGCAGATGGTGGGCGGCAGCATCAAGACGGGCCAGACCTCGCGGCTGGTCAACGGCACCTGCGCCGACCCGTGCCTGACGGCGAACGCGCAGCCCATCGATTCGTTTGGCGCCGTCATCCAGAGCATAGGTGGCGGCGGCGGCCTGGGCGGTAATGCCACGGCGAAGGCGGCGGCAATCGGGATCCCGGTGACTGAAGCCGGCACACAGGTTTCGATTCCTGTTTCGGTGGCGGTCGGCGGCACTGGCGGTATCGCCGGTGATGGCAACTACGTGACCTTTGCCGCAGCGCAAGGCGCACAGATCGAAACCAGGGGCCAGGGCTCGCACGGTGTGTTGATCCAGAGCATCGGCGGCGGCGGCGGCGCGGGCGGCGACTCGTCGTCGCTGGCCGCTGCGCTGGATTACGGCGGTACGGTGCCCGAAGGCGCGTTCTCTTTATCCTTGAATGTGGCCGTGGCCGTGGGTGCGGACGGCGGCGCTGGCGGCAACGGCAATTCGGTGTGGAGCGCCCTGGGGGGCCTGGTCAACGTATCGGGCGGGCAAGCGACGTTCACGGCCGATCCGGCCGGCACCGCAAGCAGCTCAATCGCAACCTACGGCGATTATGCCAACGGCATCACCGCGCAATCGATCGGGGGCGGGGGCGGCAACGCCGGCTTCGGCAGTGCAAACACGCAAGATTTCGGCACCGGGTCCGTCCTGACGGCCAGCATCGGCTTGGGCGGTTCCGGCGCCGGCGGCGGCAATGGGGGCCTGGTCCAGGTGGAGGTCTTGCCCACGGGGCAGATCCAGACGGCGGGATCCGGCGCCATGGGCGTACTGGCGCAGAGCATTGGCGGCGGCGGAGGTGCGTCACAAGGCGGTTCCTATAACTTCGTTGGCCTGGCCCTGCACGTATCACCGTCGTTCGACGTCAAAGTGGGCAAGACGGGCGGGGCCGGCGGCGCGGGAGGCGCCGTTGGGGTGACGGTCGGCGGCAACATCGCCACCTACGGCGGTGACGCCGCGGGCGTGCAGGCGCAGTCCATCGGCGGTGGTGGCGGCCAAGGGGGATCGGCGGGGTCGGATGGTTCCGCGGACAATCCCATCGTGTCCATTCTTGATGGGCGCGTCGATGCCAAGGACGTGCTTCAGGATGCGTACCAGAAGCTCTTGAAAGAGAAGCCGCCCAACTATCAGCTCAACCTTAATCACGATGTATCGATTGGCGGCGCGGGCGGCGCAGGCAATACCGGTGGCACGGTCACGGTGAATCTGGATCCCACGGGCACGATCACCACCGCGGGCGATTGGTCTGCGGGGATATTTGCCCAGAGCATCGGCGGCGGCGGTGGTAAAGGGGGCGGCGCGCTTGCAACGGGCTCGGGCTGGGTGGATCCGACGAAAGTCGACGTGAACTCCAACTTCAGCGTGGGCGGCGATGGTGGCAAGGGCTCAACCGGCGGCAGTGTGACGACGGCGCTCAATGGCGGATCGATTGCCACCAGCGGCTATGGCGCGGCCGGCATCTACGCGCAGAGCGTGGGCGGTGGCGGCGGCCATGCCGCGGACGGCTCGGACGGCTTTTTCGGCACCCTCGCCGTCGGGGTCGGCTACGGCGGTTCGGGCGGTGGCGCGGGCAATGGCGGGGCCGTCACCCTTTCCACCGCTGCGGGCGCCCCGGCCAACATCACGAGCATCGGCACGCAAGGCGAAGCGGCGTTCGGCACGGTGCTGCAATCGGTGGGCGGTGGCGGCGGCTTCGCGGGTGCGGGTACCAGTGTGCGGGTTGCCGTGGCCGACGATCCCATACCGGCCATCAAACTGACGACCGGCCAAGCCCAGAATACAAGCGAAGGCAACGGCGGCGCCGTGACGCTGCAAGACAACGGCGCCCTGCGCATCACGACGCAGGGCAACAACGCGTTTGGGGTGCTGGCGCAAAGCGTGGGCGGCGGCGGCGGGATCGTCATCAACTCGCAAAATCAACAAGCGACCGCCGGCATCAACACCAGCATTTTCGGTAGCGCACCCGAGCCCGGCGCGCAGGCTGACGGCGGCACGGTGACTGCAAGTCTTGGCGCACAAAGCTGGATCAAGACTTTCGGGACCGGATCGCATGGCCTGGTCGCCCAATCAGTGGGTGGAGGCGGTGGTTTGGTCGGTCTGCCGGGCACCGCGCCCACCCTCACTGTGGATGCAAGCCAAGCCGGTTCCATATCCCCGGGCAACGGGCAAGGCGGCAACGTCTCGGTGACCAACAACGGCATCATCGCCGTGACGGGCGCCGGCGCCATCGGGATCCTGGCGCAAAGTGTCAGCGGGGCCGGTGGCCTGAAGCTGGCGGCGGATGGGAATACCGTCTATGCAGGATCGGGCACTTCGGGAATGCTCAGCAACGCCACCGTCAACGTCACGGTCGGCGCCAATGCAAGCGTCTCGTCAACGGCGGTCAACGGCATCGGCATCTTCGCGCAGAACGCCAATGGAAACGGCGTGACCCTCACCATTGACGGCAGCGTTACCGGCGGCTCCGCCTCGCAGGAAGCAACCGCCATATGGACGGACAGCGCGGCCGACAGCATGATGAACATCGCCGGCACGGGCTCGGTGGTCGGCGCCACCGCGGTCTGGGCCACCACCGGCCTGATCAATATCAACAACGCCGGCCTGTTGATGGGCAACGTCTACCAGAACGGCGGCGGGATGACGAATACCGGCACCTTCTCGTCCGGCGCGCAATACGTCGGGACATCGCTGCAAAACAACGGCCTGGTTGCGCTGGGCGGACGCGAAGGCACTTACTGGGGTTACGACCGGACCCGTTTCATCGCCACGAGCTTCAACACCACTTACACGCAGTCCGCGCAGGGCACCCTCAAGGTGGGGGCCGACTTCGACAAGATGGCATCCGACTTTGTGACCATCAACGGGCCCGCCACCCTGGACGGCAAATTGCTCGTGGCGCCGCTTGCGCTGTTGCCGAATCGGGAACTGGCCGTACTGAACGTCAATGGCGTGCAGAGCGGCGCCCTGACCGCATCGGATTCCCCGGTGGTTGACTACGAAGCGCGCCAGGATGGCGGCACGACCCACGTGCGCTCTGTCGGCGCGAACTTCAACGCGGATTCGATGCAGTTAAAGCGCAACGCGACGGGTCTGGCCAGCCATCTGCAACGTGATTGGGATCAAGGCGGGTCCGCCGAACTTGCCAAGCTGTACGCGGTGCTGGACGCGGCCTCGCGCCAAGGCGCCGGCTCGTACCAGAATCGCCTGTCGGACCTGTCGCCCGGCGTTGCGCTGGCGCCCGCCGCGCAGATGCAGTTGGGCATGGCGCGCTTTACCGGCGCGATGATGTCCTGCCCGACGTTCGTGGGAGACGGCCCGATGACCAAGGAGCAGGATTGCGTCTGGGGGCAGGTCACCGGGCGCAATACCAACCAGGACGGCGGCAACGGCTCGTCGGGATTCTCGCTGGACAGCGTCACGTACCAGCTGGGCGGCCAGCGGCGGATTGCGCCGGACTGGTATCTGGGCGGCTCGTTCGCCTACCAGAACTCGCATCTTCGTGGCGACGATCGACGCGTCACCGGTTCCGGCGACACGGGGTATGCCGGCCTGGTGCTCAAGCGCGAAGCCGGGCCTTGGACCATTTCGGGCGCGCTGGGCGCAGGCTATGGGTCGTATGACCTGAACCGCAATCTGGCGATTCCCAACTTCAAGTCGCAAGCCACGGCCAAGCCCGACGTGTACAGCTTCGGCGCGCGCATACGCGTGGCCAGGACCTTTACCGACGGCAACGTATACGTGAAACCCTATGTGGATCTGGACGCGACCTACTCGCGCATGTCCGGCTACGAAGAGTCGGGTGACGCCCTGCATCTGAAGGTTGCCGGGAGCGATCAGATGGTCTTCGGCCTTGCCCCCACTTTGGAAGTTGGCGGACGCAGCGAGCTACCGCAGGGCGCCGTGTTGCGGCCGTTTGCCTACGCAGGCGTGTCCCTGCTGTCGGAGGATGGCTGGAAGACCAAGTCCAGGCTCGCCGGCGCCCCTGACAGCGCGGGCAGCTTCACCACCACGATGCCCACCGACAATGTGGTCGGGCGCATCGGCGCGGGCTTCCAGGTCACGCACGCCACCAAGCTGGACTTCAGGCTGCAATACGATGGCGAGTTCGCGTCCCGGGGCAACAGCCATTCGGGATCGCTGAAGATGGCTTACCGGTTCTAGAGTTATGCTTGGCTCACCGGCCGCCACCCCGCATTGCCGGGCCATGGCGACGGCCCAACCGCAACCCAGGAGCATCGACATGAAGCTATCGAAGCGCGCGTTATTGGCAGGGCTGGCGCTATCCGCGCTGTGGGCGGTGGCCCCCGCGGCCATGGCGCATCACGGCTGGTCATGGGCGGAATCCGAACAGATGACCTTGCAAGGCACGGTCGAGCAGGTGCAGGTCGCGCCGCCCCATCCCACGTTGAAGGTGCGGGCCGATGACGGTATCTGGGTGGTCGAACTGGGCAATCCCACCCAGACGAAGGAGGCAGGATTCGTCGAGAATTCCGCCAAACCCGGCGACGCCATCACCGCCATCGGCAACCGCGACCAGGACGCCGGCAACAAGCGCATGAAGGCCGTCCAGATCATGGTGGGCGGCAAGACTTACGACATCTATCCCAGCCGCATCAAGAAGCCTTGAACGCCACGGCTTTCAGCCATGCCTGAACTGCTTCGGCTGGCGCTGGAACAGCTTTCGGCCTTGCCCCCGGCGCTGTGGCTGCGACGGTCAGGAACGCTTTATCTACTGGTCAACGCCGCCCATATCGGGGCTATTGGCGTGCTGATCGGTTCTATCATTCCGCTGGACCTGCGGCTGCTGGGCGTCCTCAAGCCCACTTCCTTGGCGCTTCTGGCGCCTGTGCTGGCGCGCACCGCCGCGTTCGGCCTTGCGCTGGCCGTGCTGACCGGCGCCACGCTGTTCACCGTGCGGGCGCAGGAATACCTGGAAAACCCGGCATTCGTGGTGAAGATGGGCCTGTTGGGCGCGGGGGCGATCAACGCCTGGCTGGTGCGCCGGAGCGCGGCATGGGGAAAGGTCTTACAAGGCGGCCGCCCGTCCGGCGCGCTGCGCTGCCAGGCCGCCGTCTCGCTGCTGCTATGGACGGGCTGCCTGGTAGCGGGCAGATGGATAGGGTTTCTGTAGACCGGCGTTCGTCTGGTGTCGAAGATCATTGAAGGAAAATCGCCGGCCCCGGCCCCGGCCCCGGCCCCTGCCTTGCGCGCCGCTGCGCAGCCATCACGGCTCTGGAATATTTTCCCGAAAGATGACCTGAAGCCGCGGCAGGTAGCTGGGTTCGGGCGCGCCCTTCACGGCCGCCACCAGCAGCTTGACGATCTCGCGCGCCTCGACGCGCGGGTTCTGGTCGATCACGGCGTCCATGGTGCGATCCAGCAACAGGCGGCGCGTGGCTTCCGTGAGGTCGTGGCCCACGAAGACAATGCGCTGGGCGGAGGCTGCCTGACTCGAACGGGCCTCGCTTGCCCAACCCTCGGCCGGCCGCGCCTCAGCCGGCCGCGCCTTAGCCGGCCGCGCCTCTTTCAGTGCCCGCGCGATGCCTTGATTGCCGGCGCCGATGTTGTAAATCGCGTGCGGCGGCTCTTTGCGCAGCAGGTCCTGCGTGACGGCAAAGGCGCGGTCGCGGTCGTCACCGATTTCCAGAATGTGGGCGATGCGCAGGTGCGGGAACTCTTCGCTCAGCAGCGAGCGAAAGCCCATCTCGCGTTCTTCGTGGCCGCGATACGCCAGTGACCCCACGAACACCGCGACCCTACGCTCCGTGTGCTGTGGCAGAAACCGGCCCAGCAACAGCGCGGCCAGGCGGCCCGCGGCGCGGTTGTCGATGCCCACATAGCCCAGGCGCGCCGAGATCGGAATGTCCGACACCAGGGTGCTCACATGCACGCCGCTGTCGCGCAGCGCCATGATGGCGTCGCGCACTTGTGGGTGGTCCAGCCCGACCAGGCCCACGGCCTGCGTCTGCTCGCGCAGCTCGTAGAGCTTTTGCGCAAGCTTATTGGCGTCGAATCCCTCGATCAGATGCAGGCGGGCCCGCACATCGGGGCGGGTGGCGGCTTCTTCCAGCAGGTGCCGACCCAACGCGGTCATGAAGCTGTTGGTGCCGGCGGGCAGAACGAAATCGACCCGCACATCCTGGCTGGCGGCATCGGCGCCCTGGACGAAGTAGCCGAGGCGATTGGCGATTGCCAGCACGCGGTCGCGGGTCTTGCCGCGCACGCCGTCGCGGTCGTTCAGCACCCGGTCCACGGTGGCGGTGGACATGCCGGCTTCACGGGCAATGAGGGAAATGGTGGGGCGCATGCGGGAGAAGGCTCTCAAGACACCATCAGGACGATGGTAGCGGGGCGATCATAACCCATCATTTGCAATCATTCTGGATCAAAAAGGTAATGTTGCTGCCCTATAAGCGCCATCCACCTTTACCCCTGATTGTTTTGATGTGATTATCGCGGCTCAATAACATCAAACACCGCACGGCAGGATGCCAGGCAGTCGACAGTGCATACCAAGCCGGCAGGAGGAGCACATGTCGCACCCTACCCTGGTGCCCGACCCGCCCATTCGGGAACGGCGCTTTCGCATCGGCTGCATCGGCGCCGGCATGATCATGGCCGAGTGCCATCTGGCGGCCTACCAGCAGGCCGGCTTCACGGTGGCGGCGATTGCATCGCGTACCCGCGGCAAAGCGGCCGCGGTCGCCGAACGCTACGGCATCCCGCTAGTGCATGAGAATCCGCTGTCCCTGATCGCCGACCCACAGATCGAGATCGTGGACATCGCGTATCCGCCCGACCAGCAGCCCGCGCTGATTCGCGCCGCCTTGCGCGCCCCGCACGTGCGCGGCGTGCTGGCGCAAAAGCCGCTTGCCCTTTCGCTGGACGAAGCGCGCGCCTTGCGCGACGAGGCGCGGGCCGCCGGCAAGATCCTGTCGGTCAACCAGAACATGCGCTACGACCAATCGATGCGCACGCTCAAACAACTGCTTGACCAGGGCGTGCTGGGCACCCCGGTGTTCGCGCAGATCGACATGCACGCCATCCCGCACTGGCAGGATTTCTTGCGCGGCTATGAGCGGCTGACGCTCTCGAACATGAGCGTGCATCACCTCGATGCCCTGCGTTATCTGTTTGGCGAGCCCACCGAGATCACCAGCATCACCCGCCCCGATCCGCGCACCGAGTTCGCGCATCAGGATGGGCTGGTCAGCACGACGCTACGCTTTGACAACGGCCTGCTTGCGCTGTCGCTTGAAGATGTGTGGGCCGGCCCGCGAGCCGAGGGATACCCCGACGACCAGCACATCCGCTGGCGCGTGGAAGGCACCGAGGGCGGCGCGCGCGGCACCATCGGCTGGCCCACCGGCGAGCCGTCGACCCTGAGCTACGCCTCGCGCGCGGCCCAGGGCCATACCGACGGGCGATGGGTCACTCCCACGTGGGACACGATGTGGTTTCCGCATGCCTTCATCGGCGTGATGGAGCAGTTGCAGTACGCGCTGGCCAGCGGCACCGAGCCTGCGTTGAGCGTCACCGACAACGTACGCACGATGGCGCTGGTCGAGGCCGCGTATACGTCCATCGCCGAAGGCCGCACAGTACGGCTGCCGGCTGTTGAATAACCAGACAGAAAAAACAGACGGAGACAAGCATCATGATCCAGACCGGAATCTTCTCGGGTTACTTTCCCTATGAGCTGGAGCGCACCGCCAAGGTGATCCGCTCGCATGGCTTCAACACCGTGCAGCTGGACCTGCATTTCAAGGACATGGAGCTCGGCCCGGGGCAGCTGACCGCGCAGAAATGCACGCAGATCCGCGACACCTTCCGCCACTACAACCTGCCGGTGTCCTGCATCTCGGCCTACACCAATATCGTTCATCCCGATCCCGCCGAGCGCCAACGCCGTAACGGCTATCTGAAAGAGATCCTTACGCACGCGCGCCAGCTGGGTTCGCCTTACGTGATCTCGGAAACCGGCACGTTCGCCACCGACAGCGACTGGGTGCATCACCCCAGGAACAAGACCGAGGAAGGCTGGGACCAGTGCCGCGCGGTGATCGCCGAGCTGTCGCAACATGCCTATGACCATGGCGCGGTGTTTTTGCTTGAGACCTACGTGAACAACGTGGTGGGATCCGTCGAGGAAACGCTGCGCATGTTCGCCGAGGTGGATCACCCTGGCCTTGGCCTCTTGATGGATCCGACGAACTACTTCGAAGCGCACAACATCGACCAGATGGACCGCACGCTCAATCAGGTGTTCGACGCGCTTTCCGACAAAATCTGCATCGCGCATGCCAAGGACGTGAAGCGTTCGGGCGATGACAAGTCGGAAAAGCACAGCGACATCGGTGACGACGGCGCGGCCGAAAGCCATACCTTCCGTGGCGTGGGCGAGATCGAGCTGCCGGCACCGGGCCTGGGCGCGCTCAATTACGACCTTTACCTTCAGCGCCTGGCGAAGAAGCATCCCAACATTCCCATCATCATCGAGCACTTGACCGAAGACGACGTGCCGCGCGCCAAGCGCTTCCTGGACGAGCGGCTGCGCGCGAACGGCCTGTAGGCCGCCTGGCGCAACAGCGGCGCACCGCGAGGCACCATTCCATTAGGCCCGTGGCGCGCCGCGAACACGATTCTGAACACCGACACCGGCAACCGCGCACCCGCGCCTTTGCCAGGGAGAACTCATGCCTGACATTTACGGAACCTGGATGACGCGCCGCGACGTGGAGGCGCGCACCGGGCAGCTTGCGCAGTTTGCCGGCGTACGCCTGATGACGCTGGACGACGGGTTGGAGCGCGGTATCCGCATGCTGGAGTTCCGCAGCGGCACGGGCCTGCGTTTTACGGTGCTGGTGGATCGCGCGATGGACATCGCCGATTGCGAATACCGCGGCTTCGCCATGGGATGGCAGTCGCCGTCGGGCTACCGCCATCCCGGCCTGCATGACTATGAAGGCGAAGGCGGATTGGGCTGGATGCGCTCGTTCTCGGGCCTCATGATCACGTGCGGACTGGACCACATTCTATTCATGTACGACGCACCGGCCGACAACTATGTGTATGGCCCGCGCAAGACCGCCAAGCAATCCATCCATGGCCGCGTGGGCACCATTCCGGCGCGCCTGACCGGCTACGGCGAACGCTGGGACGGCGATCGCTGCGTGCTGTGGGCAGAGGGCGTCGTGAGCCAGGGCACCGTGTTCGGCGAGCACCTGGAGCTGCACCGCCGTATCGAGATCGAGGTGGGCACCAACGACATCCAACTGTCGGATCGCGTGGTGAACCGCGGCTTCTACCGCACGCCGCACATGCTTTGCTATCACATCAACCTGGGCTATCCGGTGCTGGACGCCGACTCGCGCTATCTGGCGCCGATCCGCGATGTGGTGTGGGCCGCGCACGAGCAAACCTACCGCAAGCAGGGCGTGGGCTACCGCCGCATGCCGGCGCCGCAACTGGGCTTTCATGAGCAGGTGTGGCAGCACGAGATGGCCGCCTCCGCCGACGGTAGCGTCCCGGTGGCCCTGGTGAACGACAAGCTGGGCCTGGGCATGCAGGTCAGCACCTTCAAGCATCAATTTCCTTGCCAGTATCAATGGCAGAACCTGCAATCGGGCCAGTATGCGATGGGCATCGAGCCGTCGACCAACCATGTGCTGGGCCAGGGCGCGGCGCGTGAGCGCAGCGAGCTCATCTGGCTTGAGCATGGGCAAGAGCGCCGCTACGACACCACGTTCAGCGTGTTCGGCTCGCCCGCCGATATCGCGGCATGCGAAGCACGCATCCGCGCGATCGCGGTGCAGCCCGAGGCCGATTATCCGCCGTTGTCGGGGCGCTTCGCGCCCATCGCGGGGCGCACATGAGCGCGCGCTTCTCTTTGCAAGGCCGTCGCGTGTTGGTCACGGGCGCGGCGGGCGGCTTCGGTGTGGACACTACGCTTGCGCTGCTGGAAGCGGGCGCCCGCGTGATCGCGCTGGACAACCACGCCGGGCATATCGATCGCTTGCGCAGCACCGTGCCGGCGCGGCTTTCCGACCACCTTCACATCGTGCAGGCCGATCTCGCGGACGCGGGCGCGCTGCAATCGCAGCTTGAGCAGCTGACCGCCCAGGGCCCGATCGATGTGGTCATCAACAACGCGGCGATCTACCCGTCGCGCCCCTTCGAGGAATACAGCGACGCAGAGCTGGCGCGCGTGCACCGCGTGAACGTGGAGGCGGCGATTCAGATCATCCGCGCGGCGCTGCCGGGCATGCGCCAGCAGCAATGGGGCCGCGTCATCAACATCTCGTCGATCACGCTGTCCGGCGGCTGGGAAAACCTGCTGCCCTACGTGCAATCCAAGGGCGCGATGGTGGGCGCCACGCGCGCATTCGCCCGCGAGTTCGGCAAGTGGGGCATCACGGTCAACGCCATCTCGCCGGGCGCGTTTCCCACCGACGCCGAGAAGATCCACCCTGATCCCGAGGGCTACAACCGCATGGTGCTCGAACGCCAGTCGGTGAAGCGCCGCGGCCACGCGGGCGACATCGCCGCGGCCATTATTTTCCTTGCCTCGGACGAGGCGGGTTTCATTTCCGGACAGACGCTGGCGGTTGACGGCGGCTGGGTCATGCATTGAGGCGCATCGGCGCACGCAAAGGGTAGAAGCATGAGTATTCTTTCTGGCTACAAGGTTCTGGACTGCTCCATCGCCATGGCGGGGCCTTTCGCGGCGCAGCGCCTGGGCGACCTGGGCGCCGACGTGATCAAGATCGAGCCGCCCACCGGCGAATGGCAACGGCACGCGCCGGCCGGCGGCATCACGGGCAACAAGATCAACGTGTCCTTTCTCTCGCTGAACCGCAACAAGCGCTCGCTTGCGATCGACCTGAAGAGTGCCGGCGGCAAAGAGATCATTCAGAAGCTCGCGGCGCAGGCCGATGTGTTTATCCAGAACTACCGTCCGGGTGTCGCCGGCCGTCTGGGTGTGGACTACGAGACCCTGTCGGCGCTGAACCCGCGCCTGATCTATGTATCGATGTCGGGCTTCGGCGAAGACGGCCCCTATGCCACGCGCCCCGGTCAGGACCTGCTGTTGCAGGCGATGTCGGGCGCCATGCTGTCGTCGGGGGGGG
>NZ_JBLVOL010000085.1:29682-38305 GCF_053543755.1 Achromobacter semiaridum
CCCCCCCAGGCCAGTATGTGGTCGACGCCGTCACCGCGTATTGCGCCTTCGAAGGCGTGCTGGCCGCCCTGCTGCACCGCGAGCGTACCGGCGAAGGCCAGAAGGTCGAGGTCAACATGCTGGATGCAATCACCACGATCCAGATGCAGGAGCTATCGGTCTACACCGTGGGGCACAAGCCGCAGGTGCGCAGTGCCGAGCCGCATGCCCACGTGTACATCCGCGCCCCCTATGGCACCTTCGCGACAAGCGATGGCTATCTGGCGCTTGCCATGCCCGACATGAAAGTGCTGGCGCGCGTGACCGAAGAGCCGCGCCTGGGGCAGTACACCGACGAGCGCGACGGTTGGGAGAAGCGCGACGAGATTTATGCGCTGGTGCGCGACACCCTCGCCAAGGCCTCGACGGCCGACTGGTTCGCCAAGCTCGATGCCGCCGGCATCTGGTGCAGCCCCGTCTACGGATACGCCGATCTGGTCGACGATCCGCAGATCGCGCACAACGGCACCTTCGTCGAGTATGAACACCCGACCGAAGGCAAGATCAAGACACCGGGCTTTCCGATCCGCTTTTCCAAGACGCCAAGCCAGGTGCTGCGCGGCGCACCGCTTACCGGCCAACACACCGACGAAGTGCTGCGCGATTTTGGCTTCAGCGCCGACGAGATCGCCGCGCATGCGGCCTCCGGCGCGGTGCTGCGTGGAACCTCGGAATGAGCGAGCGCGCCCTGCCCTACCGCGGCCTGACCTGGGACCATCCGCGCGGCTTCAATGCCCTGCGCGCCGCCACCGCACTCACGCCGCTTGTGCACTGGGACAAGCAGTCGCTTGAAGGCTTTGAATCGGCGCCCATCGCCGAACTGTGCGCCCGTTATGACCTGGTGGTGCTGGACCATCCCCATCTGGGCGAGGCCCTGGCGCACGATTGCCTGCAAGCGCTAGACACCGTGTTCGCGCCCGACGAGCTGGCGCGGATCGCGCGGGACAGCATCGGGCTGTCGTACGACAGCTATCGCATGGCCGACCGCCAATGGGCGCTGCCGCTGGACGCCGCCACGCAGGTCATGGCCACGCGCGCCGACCGGCTTGACGGCGCCGTGCCGCGCACCTGGCGCGACGTGCTGGCGCTGTCGCAACGCAGCGGCGCGGTCGCGCTCAGCTGGGGCGGTCCGCATCCGTTCCTGTCACTGCTGTCGATCGCGGCCGCCATCGCGCCCGATACCGACTTGCGCCCGCACGGCGCTTGGCACGACGAGGCGACGCTTGCCGACGCGTGCGATGTGCTTGGCGAATTGGCGCGGCTTACACCCGCGCAGGCACTGGCTTACAACCCGATTGCGCTGCTCGGCCACATGAGCTCGCGCGATGACATCGTGCTCTGCCCGCTGGTCTATGGCTATGTGAACTACGCCACCAGCGCGGTGGCGAAACCGCTTACGTTCCGCGATGCGCCCGAGGCTGAAGCGGGCAGGCCCGGCTCGATCCTCGGTGGCACCGGCATTGCGATATCACGGCGCTGCATCGTGGGGCCGGAGTTGCGCGCGCATCTGCTGTGGTTGCTTGCCGCCGATACCCAAAGCCGCTTCATTCCGCAGCACGAAGGGCAGCCAAGCCATCGCGGCAGCTGGGCCGACGCGAACGTGAACGCGGCCAGCGGCAACTTCTATGCCAACACGGCCCGCACGCTTGAAGCTGCCTCGATCCGGCCAAGGCACGATGGCTACATTGCCTTCCAGACGCAGGCCTCGCAGTTCCTGCGTGACGGCGTCGCCGCCCGCGCATCTTCCCAGTCATTGGCGCGCGGCCTGACGCAGCGCTTCCAGGCCAGCCTGGCCGCCGCCCCCAAGCACACCGCAACCTAAGGATTCCGACGTGAGCGCACTCGTCAATCTCAGTATCGATGGCCATGTCGCCATCATCGAACTCAATCGTCCCGAGAAGCTGAACGCGATGACGCCCGAGATGGCCGACCTGCTGATCGCGGCGGTAGGGCAATGCAACACCGACTCGCAGGTGCGCGCGGTGATCCTGACCGGCGCGGGTCCCAAGGCCTTCTGCGCCGGCTCGGACATTACCGAGCTGGACCGCTACGCCACGCCCTGGGATTTTCGCAATCGGCTTGACTACTGCGACTGCGTGCGCATGTTGAAGAAGCCCACGGTGGCGGCGATCAACGGCTATACCTTCGGCGGCGGCCTGGAAATGGCGTTGGCCTGCGATATCCGCATCGCCTCGGACAACGCGCGCCTGGGCGCGCCCGAGATCAAGCTGGGCTGGATTGGCGGCGGCGGCATGACGGCGCAGCTGGTCCATGCGGTCGGCCCGAGCAACGCCGCGCTGATGGTGCTGACCGGCGACCCCATCCGCGCCGAGCAGGCGCTGGCCTGGGGCTTGGTGAGCGAGGTGGTGCCACAGGAGCAGTTGCGCAACCGCGCCCAAGCCCTTGCCGCCACCATCGCCTCACGCGCGCCTATCGCGGCCGAGACGGCACGCGTCAACCTGCGCGCCGCGCTGTCGATGCCGCTGGAGAAGGCAGTGGAATACGAGCGCGACCTGCAAGCGATCTGCTTCGCCACCGCCGACGCCAAGGAAGGCCGAAAAGCATTCGAAGAAAAGCGCGCGCCCAAGTTCGAGCGGCGCTGACGAGGACGGTCAGGCGGTCAGGAAGCGCGTGACTTCGGCCCAATCGTTAGTCGACAGGGCAACGTCCTCGAAGTCGCCGGCTTCCTCGTCGTAACGCGAAACACAGAAGCGCTGGCTTCGGCCGGATTCGCGGTCGGCGTAGTCGGCGTAGTCGACATACACCTTTAACCCGCGCTCCTTGTTCTCGAACGAGGGAGCTGCATCGATATAGCTCGATGCGTCGACATACCCTTCGGGAAGGGGCGGCAGGGTTGTGATGTCGAAGTCGGGAAACTCTCGACGAAGTCGTTCAAGGTTCATATGGGAAGCATGTAGAGGCTGGCGGCCTGACATTTTACGTTGAATGTACTGACTCAACCGGTTCGCGATCGTCTCTGGACGCCAGTGAGCAAATAAGGGGACGGCAATCGACGGCTTTCGGCCTCGCTTTGTCACCACGTCACGTAACTTATTCGAAAAGGTCCTCACCGACTTATTGGCGACCTGCTGCCGGGTTACCTCATTCCAAATGACATTCTCGGGCGCTCGCTGGTTGCCGTAACGTGATGCCCAAAACGCTGCTTCGTGTGTACCGTTGTCCATCGTTCTGCCCCGATCCGTAATCAGTACGTGCCGCGCACCGTCAGCATCCAGTTGCGCGGAGCGCCGTATAGCGTTCGCCGCTATTGACGGACAGCCCCATCCGCGATTTCAGGTTGGGTCAGACCGTCGAGGCGGTGCCGGATATAGGCCTGCCGGCACTTCTCTGGCAACTGCGCCAAAGCGTCGTCGAGCGCCGGATGTTCGTGATCGACCAGATCATGTAGCGGCACGGCGGCGCGTTGGCTGAGCTTGCGCAGACCGCTTGCCAGGTTGTTGCGGCTGGCTTGATAGAGATAGGCACACGGATCGGCCAGCGCGGCGCCTTCTCGCTTGAGCATGCCGAGCGCGGCATCCTGCAACGCATGTTCGGCCTCCTGGCGATGCTCGCAGCGACGCGTCCAGTCGCGAAACATCGTCGCATACTTGACGAGCCAGCTATCGGGCGGCGGAGGGGTCGGCACTGTCGGGAACGGACTGCGGAGGAGGCCGAATCGTAAATGATAATAGTGTTATTTCAATGATCCGCCGATGCAGCAACGGTTGCCAAGGGCGTTGCTTTCCCAGCCTTTCCCCTGCCCTGATTCCACGGAGCGTGCCCCGCCACATTGACACCGAATGCAGGACCGCATCAACGTTGGGGGGAATTGCTCCGTGCATCGGTTGCGCGACTCTTGTTTACAGGCCCAGCAAGCGATCTACGGCATGCGCGATGTTGCCAGCGTTGTTGGAAAAGGTGAGCAACGACGATGGGCAGAAAGCGCGTGTCTCCTCTCACCATCCAACAGCAGAGGACGGCACGCCTTGATGCGATGGAAACCGTGGCAGCACGTCCTCCGACAGCTCCTGCAGGACGTCTGCCGGCGCGCGCTGTGAAAACTGTATTCCCAGCGCTGCATGGTTCACTCCCGCCGCCTGCCAGGTCTCCAAAAGCGCAATCAGCCCCTTGCGCCCTGTGCGCAGGACGTAGCCGCCGTGTAAGGGCGTGCGAGGATAATCAGGATCCTCTACCAGATCGATCCATTCGTTGGTCATATGCGGGCGGAACGCCCCGCCGGGGATGAGTGCACGCCAGGCACGGATTTTTTCCGACAGATGTTGAGGGCCGATAGCATCGTGGGTCGAATTGGGGTACGTCAGCCAGCCATCCGCGTGCTCGGCGATCCATGCAAGCGATTGGCCCGACGAGCCCGTCACCATCATGGGAATGGTGCCGACGACGGGCTTGGGAAGGAACTCGGCGCCCGAAAAGCTTCCCAGCGGGGAATCAATCTCCAAGAGTCCCGTATGCATGAGTTGGCGTATGTAGCCGATCCCCTGCGCGAAGCGCTCTGCCCGACGCGCGTGTTCCAACCCATAAGCGGGGAATTCTATCGGCCTATCGCCGGATGCCACGCCCATAACCAGGCGGCCACCCGAAAGCTGATCGATAGTCGCGGCCGCCTTGGCCAGGTCGATGGGATGGCGCAAGGAGAGGACGGCACTGCCCGTTGCAAGCGACACGTTCTTGGTTCGCGCGGCGAGAAACGCAAGATAGGTAAAGGGATCGAATACCTGCCCCGCGTCGCCAAAAGACGGGTCGAACAAGGGCACGTCCCGCACCCACACAGCAGCGAAGCCATGCCTGTCGATTTCAGTGACTAAATCGGCTTGGCCAGCGAGCGCCTTCATGTTTCCTTCATACCGTCGAAGCGGCAGGAAGACGCCAACCGTCAGACTGTCCGGCGCAAACATACGGCGGTATCCGGCGTGCGAGTGAAACGAGGCGAGCGGGGCGCCGGCCTTCTGCGGGAAGGAGCTGGTTTCGTTCATGGATTTCAACATTGGGTTCATGCGCTTGTAGCCGGAGCTGGCAACGTAATGCCCGCGCGCACCGCGGGTCGATCCGCAACGCGCTCATGCCACGCGCTCAGGTGAAGGTGCCGGCTGAAGTCGAAACCGACAATCCGCGCGATGTGCATCCAGCCGAAATGGGCGATGTCGGCAATGGAATAGTCTTGGCCGGCGAGATAGCGGCGCCCTGAAAGGACACGATCCAGCACGGAAAACGCCTCTTCCGTGAGGTGGCGATATCGGTCGATGGACGAGGCCGAGGCCTCTGGCGCGAATAGTTCGAAGTGCACACGTTGGCCCAGCATTGGACCCACACTGGATGCATGGAACTGCAACCACTTGATCGCCTCCCAGCGCGAAGGCAAATCGGAGGGCAGCAGCTTTCCTGTCTTCTCGGCCAGATAAAGCAGGATCGCTGCCGACTCGAAAAGTTCTATCCCGGTATCGCTATCCGTCAGCACAGGGATACGACCATGGGGATTGAGCGCGAGAAAGTCTGACCGGCGATGCTCACCCTCATCAATACGCACATGGTGGAGGCGATAGGGCAAGGAAAGCTCTTCAAGCGCGATGGTGGCCTTGAAGCCATTAGGCGAGCTGTCGGTATAGAGATGCAACATGATATATAGATAAACTGAATTGAGAAATAACGCCGACCTCAAATTCTCATCTATAAAGCTGGTCGTCTGAAGCGATAATTTCTCCTCCCCATATTTAGCAAAACTAAAATCCTAATGAACTACCCTTTACAGGCGCTACGCACGTTCGTGGAAGTTGGACATCGGGGCACCGTCAAGGCTGCCGCGCAGGCCCTGCATGTGACTCCGGGCGCAGTCAGCCAACAGATTCGATTGCTCGAAGACCGACTGGGTGTTGTTTTGCTGACGCGCGAGCGCCTCGGCATGCGCTTGACTGACGCCGGTACCAGCTTCCACGCGAAAGTGTCAGATGCGTTTCGTCAGATCGACCACGCGGTACATGCTCTGGAGGCGACCAAGAAGAGAATGAGCCTGACGGTAAGCACGGTCGCCACATTTGCCGCGTCCTGGCTCGTACCCAGGCTCGGGCATTTCAAGCGTTTGCATCCTGAAGTCGAAATCCGCGTGGAAGCGACGTCTGAGTTGGTGAATCTGCACCGTGATCGTGTGGATGTGGCCGTGCGCCATGGGCTTGGGGATTATCCCGGTCTGGATGTCAAACCGCTTATGGCTCCGGCTTTGATTCCTGTGGCCTCAGCGGAATTTCTTCACACCCACCAGGCCGTCATCCGCGAGACGCAGGATTGCCTGAACTATCCTCTGTTGCACGATTCTGATCGGGCCGATTGGCCGCTCTGGCTGAAGGCGCATGGTGGCGTCGAAGATGCACGCGCAGAGCGCGGCAGCGCATTTGACGATGATTTTTTGCTTATCCGCGCGGCGGAGACCGGCCAGGGCTTGGCATTGATCCCGCAAGCCTACGCCGAAGATGAAATCGCGGCGGGACGGCTCGTACAAGTGCTGGACAAACCGTGGCCGGCAAGATTTGCCTACTACGTAGTGACGCGGCCAGGGGCGACTGAGCGGACCGAGGTGAGCATGTTCATGGATTGGATATTGCAAGAGGCTGCTCGATAGTTCGAATCGCATACGGCGGGATGCAGTGGGCCTGGCCAGGATCGACATGACTTTCTGAGTCGCCGCGGATCGCCGCGAAGGCCAGCTCCCGGCCAGGAACGGTCGCGGGAGATCGGGGTCCGTATGGTGTGTAAAACGCATTCAAGCGCTATTCGTGCCAGAGGGGTATACCGGAATTTAGGTGCGCGCAGGGCATTGCTATTCGCCAGGATCGCAATGCCGGCTTGCGTTGTGGGCATCTGACACCCCTCGTGTCGCGCGAATAACGCCCGTCGCTTGCCGGATGCTATCTTGCCCTCTGAACGCAGACGCCATTCAGACACAGTCAGCGTGCCCGCACATCCCACTTCGGGTCGAATGCGATGGCACTACCATCCGAACAAATTAGGGTTCACTGAACATGCTTACAGATATCCTGGTTGCCTCTACTGAAGACATCCCCGCGATTCTCTCTGGCGAGTCGGCCAACTGGCCAATCTTGAAGTTCAAAGCGTTGGACAACATGGTGCTGGCCGGACTATGGTCCGCGCTCGGCGGAACGACCGCCACAGAATTTGAAGGCGAAAAGCACCTTCGTGCGCACACGCAAGAGCGATGGGTCTTCGAGTTCCCAGAGGACTTTGTGCGCAGGCTTTCAGCCGCGCAGTCAGAAGCCATTCCAGGCATATCTGCTGTCTGGGCCAAACACGACGAAATGGTGCACATGGGCGCCGATGGTCCGGCCATCGAGCCGGTTGTTGAAGCTTTGTCCAAGTTTGCTCGGGAAGCGACGAGCCAAGGAAAGCGTCTCTTCCTTTCGATGAGCCTCTAATCGAATGACTGCTTTCGGGAGAGTCGAAGGACTGCTCAGGGTCGAGGCTGTGTGAAAACTCTTTGACGCCGCTACGGTGATGTAGATAGAGTTTGGTATCTCGATCCCGGGAGTCGACATGCCCCGCTTCATCGAAGGTCAGGACCGGCAACAGGTAGCGTTGATCCCGGAATGCCTGGATGACTTCATCGCCGACGACAACCCGGTGCGCATAATCGACGCATTCGTCGACGAGCTCAACCTGGAATCGCTGGGATTTGTGAGGGCAGCGCCAGCAGCTACCGGCCGCCCGTCGTATCACCCGGCCGTGCTGCTGAAGATCTACATCTACGGCTACTTAAATCGGGTCCAGTCCAGTCGTCGACTCGAGCGAGAGTGCCAACGCAATGTCGAACTGATGTGGCTGGTCGGCCGTCTGGCGCCAGACTTCAAGACCATCGCCGATTTCCGCCGTGACAATGGCACGGGCATTCGCAATGTGTGCCGGCGATTTGTGGCCGTATGCCGAGATCTCAAACTATTCACCCAAGCCCTGATTGCCGTTGATGGAAGCAAATTCAAGGCAGTCAACACGCGCGACAAAAACTTCACAGCCGCCAAGATCGACAAACGTCAGCAGCAGATTGAGGAGAGCATCCGCCGCTATCTGGCGGCGCTCGACACTGCGGACCGAACGCAACCTGTCGAGATCGAGGCCCGGACCAATCGGCTCAACGACAAGATCAAGCGCCTGCGCAAGCAAATGCGCGCGCTGGATGGCGTCAAGGAAAGGCTCAAAGATAGTCCAGACGGTCAGTTGTCGGTGACTGACCCGGATGCCCGCTCGATGGCTACCAGTGGCCGGGGCTCGGGGATGGTCGGCTACAACGTGCAGATGGTTGTCGAAGCCAAGCACCATCTGATCGTCGCGCACGAAGTGACGAACCGAGGACATGACAGGGACTCATTGGCATCGATGACACAAGCCGCGCGGGAGGCGATGGGCAAGAAGCGACTGCGCGCGATTGCCGATCGCGGCTACTACAGCGCGCCTCAGATCAAGGCATGTGCGGAGACAGGTATTGATGCGATCTTGCCCAAGCCGACCACTTCCAATGCCAAGGCCGAAGGCCGCTTCGACCGTTCTGACTTCATATACATCG
>NZ_JBLVOL010000086.1:0-6544 GCF_053543755.1 Achromobacter semiaridum
GCCTTTGCCGCGGGGCAGATCCTGGGGCCGCTCCTGGCATCGTGGGCCGGCCACTGGGGCGCCGGCCTGCCGCAAGTGCTGGGCGGCGGGGCCGCGCTGCTGGCCGTGTCGGCATGGCGCTTGGGAAAAATCACGACAGAAGACAAAGGCGCTGGGCATAATGCGATCGGCCCGCAGGGCTGTACACATTAGAGACAAGAAAGAGGAGTCACCAGCATGAAATCACTGCGCCCCCTGATCGCTGCCCTGGCGGCCGTTGCCGCCTTCAGCGGCGCCGCGCAAGCCCAGACCGCCGACTGGCCCGCCAAGCCCATCACCATGATCGTGCCTTACGCGCCGGGCGGCTTTGCCGACACCCGCGTGCGTCTGCTGGCGCGCAAGCTGGGCGAATCGCTGGGCCAGCCCATCGTGGTGGAAAACAAGGCGGGCGCGGGCGGCGTGGTCGGCACCAACCTGATCGCGAAGGCCGCACCCGACGGCTACACCATCGGCACGGGCAATTTGGCGCCCATGGCGGTGAACCCGTCACTGATGAAGGAAATGCCCTACAACCCGCAGAAGGATCTGGCCCCGATCGTGCTGATCGAGAACAGCCCGTTGGTGTTGAGTGTGAATAACGAATTGCCGGTCAAGACGCTGGCGGACCTGATCGCGCTGGCCAAGAAACAGCCGGGCAAGCTGTCGTTTGGCTCGTCCGGCGTGGGCGGCGCGCACCACCTGTCGGGCGAAATGTTCCGCGAACAGGCCAAGATCGACATCGTGCACGTGCCCTACAAGGGTGGCAGCCTGGCCGCCACCGATCTGATGGGCGGGCACATCTCGATGATGTTCGAAATGGGCTATTCCGCGCTGCCGGCCATCCAAGGCGCCAAGATCCACCCCATCGCGGTCACGTCCGCCAAGCGCCTGGCCGTGCTGCCCGACGTGCCCACCATGGCCGAGTCCGGCCTGGCCGGCTTCGAGTCCTACAACTGGCAGGGCATTGTGGCCCCGGCCGGCACGCCCGCGCCGATCATTGCCAAGCTGAACGCCGAGTTCAACCGCATCCTGAAAGAGCCGGATGTGCAAAAGGCGATTGCCGACACCGGCAGCCAGGCCGGCGGCGGAACGCCCGAGGAATTCGCGGCTTTCATCAAGAGCGAAACCGACAAGTGGGCCCACGTCATCAAGGCTGGAAACATCCAGCTTCAATAACCTGAAGGAGTCACCCCATGGCCGCCCGATTGCTAGACCTGCTAAAGCTGGACCTTCCCGTCATCCAAGCGCCCATGGCGGGCGGGGCGACGACGGTGGAGCTGGTGTCCGAAGCGTCCAAGGCGGGCGTCCTGGGGTCGCTTGGGGCGGCCTACATGACGCCCGCACAGATCGAGGCCGCCGCGCAGGGCATCCGTGCCCGCACCGACCGCCCGTTCGGCATCAACCTGTTCGCCAGCGTGCCAGCGCGGCCCATGCAGGGTGACACCGACCGCATGCTGGCGTTGATGGCCCGGTACCACGAACAGCTGGGCCTGCCGGCCCCGGCTGCGCCCGGCCCCCAGGCGGCCCCGTTGCCCGAGCAGATTGACGCCATCCTGCGGTTGCGACCCGCGGTGTTCAGCTTCACGTTCGGCCGCATCGCCGGCGATGTCCTGGCGCGCTGCCGCGAACTGGGCATTCTGACGGTGGGCACCGCCACCACGGTGCGCGAGGCGGTGACGCTGGAGCAGGATGGCGTGGACGCGGTGGTAGCCCAGGGGGCCGAGGCGGGCGGGCATCGCGGCACGTTCCTGGACGACTTCGAACAATCCCTGATTGGCACGATGGCGCTGGTGCCGCAGATTGCGGACGCGGTATCCATCCCGGTAATCGCCTCGGGCGGCATCATGGACGGGCGTGGCATCGCAGCCGCGCTGGCCTTGGGGGCCGACGCGGCACAAATGGGGACGGCCTTCCTGACGACGAACGAATCCGGCATCAGCGAGCCCTACAAGGCCCTGCTGCCCGCCTCGCGGTCCGAGCAGTCGCGGGTGACGCGGGCATTTTCCGGCCGCCCGGCTCGCGGAATCGCCAACACGTTCATGCGGGACGCCGACGCCATTGCCGCCGACATCCTGCCGTATCCGCTGCAAAACGCCTTGACGCGGCCCATGCGCACCGAGGGCGGCAAGGCCGGCAACACTGAAGTGCTGTCCCTGTGGGCAGGACAGGCCGCACCGCTGGCCCGGCGCGAAAGCACGGCCGAGCTGGTGGCCCGGCTGGCGCGCGAACTGGCCGCCGTCCGACATCGCTCCTGATCCGCTCCTGACGCGGCTGGGACGGCGCACGTAGCCGCAGGCCCTGGGGTGCCTGGGGCGCCTGGGGTGCCTGGGGCGCCTGGGGCGACTGATGCCGCTGATGCGCCCCGGCCGGCCTGAAGGCGCCGCCCGCTCGCTCCAAACGCGACCCGGATTGTCCCTGCCACCGAAAACACTGTTCCACGGGCGGGCCCCTGCGTTGTCATTGCAAAGCGTCGAGCTACAATGGCGCCTCGCCGCTGGGGCCCATCGCCTGTTTTGCCCCGGCACCTGAGTAACCGGGCGCTTCCCGCCGCAGCCTGTCTTGCCCGCGCAGCCCGGTTATCCGCCCCGCGCGCCGACAAGCCAGCAGGGCTAGCTCCGCCACCGAAACACTCTTTCGTTGCCCATGCCCGCTCAATCAAGCAGCACCCCGGAATTCGCCCTGCGCCTGGACGGTGTAGCGCTCGGCTACGGTGATTTCACCGTCCTGCGCGATATCTCCATGGAAGTGCGCGCAGGCGAAGTGGTCGCCATCATGGGCGGCTCGGGCTCGGGCAAGACCACGCTGTTGCGCGCGGCCACCGGCCAGCTTGTCGCGCAGCGAGGGCAGGTACAAGCGTTTGGCCAGGACTTGGGCCAGGTCACTCCGGCGCAATTGCAGGCCCTGCGCAAGCGCATGGGCGTGCTGTTCCAGCAAGGCGCGCTGTTTACCGATCTGAACGTGTTTGAAAACGTGGCTTTTCCGCTGCGCGAACACACCCGCCTGTCCGAAGCCGAAGTCACCGACCGCGTGCTGGACAAGCTGGACGCCGTCGGCCTGCGGGCCGCCGCGCATCTGAAGGTGGCCGAAATATCCGGCGGCATGGCGCGCCGCGTGGCGTTGGCCCGCGCCGTCGTGCTGGAACCCGAACTGATTTTGTACGACGAGCCCTTCGCGGGCCTGGACCCGATCTCGCTAGGCATCACCGCCCGCCTGATCCGCCACCTGGCCGACCGGCTGGGTTGCGCCTCGGTGCTGATCACGCACGACGTCCAGGAGTCCTTTTCCATCGCCGACCAGGTGTATCTGGTGGGCCAGGGCAAGCTGGCCGCTGCCGGCACGCCGGAATCGTTGTCGGCGTCGCAAGACCCTTACGTGCAGCAATTCCTGAAAGGCGAACCTGACGGCCCGGTCGCGTTCCAGTATCCCGACACGCCTGCTTTCCAAAAGTGGCTGTCCGCACAGAAAGGGCGCAAAGCATGAGCGGTTCCAACAACGTGGTCGGCGCGCTGGGTGGCTGGGTGCGCAAGCAAATCTCGGGCATCGGCTTTTTCACCCGCTTTTTTGGCGGCATGCTGGCGCGCAGCGGCATCGTGTTCTCGCGGCCGCGCCTGGTGTCCCAACAAGTCCACTTCATCGGCAACTATTCCCTGCTGATCATCGCCGTGTCGGGCATGTTCGTGGGCTTTGTGCTGGGCCTGCAAGGCTATTACACGCTGAACCGCTACGGCTCCGAAGAGGCCCTGGGCCTGCTGGTGGCGTTGTCGCTGGTGCGCGAATTGGGCCCTGTCGTCACCGCGCTGCTGTTCGCGGGCCGGGCGGGCACTTCGCTGACGGCCGAGATCGGCCTGATGAAAGCGGGCGAACAGCTGTCGGCCATGGAAGTCATGGCCGTAGACCCCATCCGCCGCGTGCTGGTGCCGCGCCTGTGGGGCGGCATCATCGCCATGCCCATCCTGGCCGCTGTGTTCTCCATGGTGGGCATCCTGGGCGGCTGGGTCGTCGGCGTCGTAATGATCGGCGTGGACGCGGGCGCCTTCTGGTCGCAGATGCAAAACGGTGTCGACGTCTGGAACGACGTGGCCAACGGTGTCGTCAAGAGCGTGGTGTTCGGCATCACGGTCACGCTGGTCGCGCTTTACGAAGGCTGGCAGGCCAAGCCCACGCCGGAAGGCGTGGCGCGGGCCACCACGCGCACGGTGGTCGTGGGTTCCCTGGCGGTACTTGGGCTGGACTTCCTGCTCACCGCCTTGATGTTTGGAAATTGAAACGGATTGATCATGTCACGCGAAAAAACCGACTTCTGGGTAGGCCTGTTTGTACTGCTGGGCGCGGTCGCTCTGGCGTTCCTGGCGTTGCGAGCCGGCAACCTAAGCACCTTTTCCTTTGCCCCCACCTATACGCTTTCGGCCAATTTCGATAACGTAGGCGGCCTGAAACCGCGCGCGGCCGTCAAAAGCGCCGGCGTCGTGGTGGGCCGCGTGTCCAGCATCACGTTCGACGACAAGACCTTCCAGGCGGTCGTGTCGGTGAATCTGGAAAAGGAATACCAGTTTCCGAAGGATTCCTCGGCCTCGATTCTCACCTCCGGCCTGCTGGGCGAGCAATACCTGGGTCTGACGGCGGGCAGCGAAGAAGAGAACTTTACCGACGGCGGAAAAATCCGCTATACACAGAGCGCGGTTGTCCTGGAGCAGCTGATCAGCCAGTTCCTGTACGGCTCCGCTGAAAAGCAGGGCGCTTCGTCGTCCGAGCCCGCCGCGAAAGCGCCAAATTAAAGACGATGCGAAAGACGCTGTAACGGCGTCACGCCTCGACATCGCAATAACATAAGAATCGTTGATAGGGATCTCCTGATCATGAACAAGAACGCATTTTCCCGAATTGCCACCATCGCGGCGGCGGGTGTCCTGATGGCCGGCTGCGCCGCGCCGCAGAACCCCGACCCGCGCGATCCGTGGGAAGGCTTCAACCGGGGCGTGTACAAGTTCAATGACACGGTGGACCGCGCGGTATTCAAGCCGGTCGCCCAGGCGTATACCTATGTCACGCCGCAGCCCGTGCGCAGCTGCGTGCACAACATCTTCAGCAACATGACGGACCTGTGGTCCGGCACGAACAGCTTCCTGCAAGGCCGTGGCCACGACTTCGTGAACACGCTGGGCCGCTTCCTGTTCAACACCACGATGGGCGTGGGCGGCTGCTTTGACGTTGCCTCGGCCAACGGCGCGCGCAAGATTCCGAACGACTTCGGCACGACGCTGGGCGTGTGGGGTTTTGGCCAGGGCCCGTACCTGGTGCTGCCGATCTTCGGTTCGTCCAGCGTGCGTGACGGCGTCGGCCTGGCCGGCGACCTTGCCGGCACCACCTACGGCTACATGGGCATCGACGCCATCGACAACGTGCGCCTGCGCAATTCCCTGTGGGGCCTGCGCCTGGTCGACACGCGCGCCAGCCTCTTGAACGCCACCGACACGATCGACCGCGTTGCCCTGGACCCGTACAGCTTCATCCGCGACGCCTACCTGCAACGCCGCAACGCCATGGTCATGGGCCACCGGGTTGACGACGAAGGTTCGCTGCCCAACTACGAAGACGACGAGGACGATGCCCCTGCCGCCGGCAAGGCTGCCCCGGCACCCGTGCCCGCCACCAAGTAAGCTCTAGGCTTGCGTTCATCGGTACCGTAAGGAGTTTTGATGCGATTTGCTTTTCTTTCCCTGATGCAACGGTTGGCCTTCGCGGGCCTTCTGGGCCTTGCCGTGGCCGGCGCTGCCCAGGCCAAGCCCGATCCCAACGGCGCGCCGGACCAGTTCGTGCTGGCCACCGCCAACGAAGCCCTTGATGTCCTGAAGGCCGACGGCGCGGTCAAGGCCGGCAACACCGCCCGGATCAACGAAGTGGTCAACCAGCACATCCTGCCCTACGTCAACTTCCAGAAGACCACGCGCCTGGCCGCTGGCCGCTTCTGGCGCCAGGCAACCGACCAGCAGAAGAAAGCGCTGGCCGACGCCTTCCGTGGCACGCTGGTTCGCACCTACAGCGGCGCGCTGACCCGCGTGACGCCCAGCACGTCCGTCAAGGCACTGCCGTTCCGTGGCGACCCCAAGGCCGACGATGTGGTCGTGCGCACGCTGATCAGCCAGTCCAACGGCCAGCCCACCGGCGTGGACTACCGTCTGGAAAAGACGCCCCAAGGCTGGAAGATCTACGACATGAACGTCGAAGGCATCTGGCTGATCGAAAACTACCGCAACCAGTTTGCGCAGCAGATCAACCAGAACGGCATCGACGGCCTGATCCAGGCCCTGAACCAGCGCAACCAGTAATTTCGGGTTCCGGCTGTCTTGGGGGCGGCGCGCCTTTGTGGCCCGCCGGGCCGATTATTTCGGGGACGGATAAAACCGCCATCCCCCCAGGCCCTCCGGGGCCATAGGCGCTTGCCGTCACGGCGCGCTTATATAATGATCAATTCGCTCTTTTCGGGCACCCCCCCGCCGTCATGTCAGCCGTCAGTCTAGAAAACGTC
>NZ_JBLVOL010000086.1:6564-10448 GCF_053543755.1 Achromobacter semiaridum
TAGAAAACGTCTCCAAGATCTACTCGCCGCGTGTGCGCGGCTGGCAGAAGTTGCTTGGGCGCACCCCCGCCGCCGGCTTTCAAGCGCTGGACAATGTCAGCCTGAATATCGAGCACGGCGAATTCTTCGGCCTGCTCGGGCCGAACGGCGCGGGCAAGACCTCGTTGATTTCCATTCTTGCCGGCCTGGCGCATGCCACGTCGGGGCGCGCCAGCGTCTGTGGGTACGACGTCGTCGCCGACTACAAGTCGGCGCGGCGTTCGCTGGGCGTGGTGCCGCAAGAGCTGGTTTACGACCCGTTCTTCACGGTGCGCGAAACGCTGCGCATCCAGTCCGGCTACTTCGGCCTGCGCAACAACGACGACTGGATCGACGAAATTCTGTTCAACCTGGGCCTGGCCGACAAGGCCGACAACAACATGCGCGCGCTGTCGGGCGGCATGAAGCGCCGCGTGCTGGTGGCGCAGGCCCTGGTGCACAGGCCGCCGGTCATCGTGCTGGACGAACCCACCGCCGGCGTTGACGTTGACCTGCGCCGCACGCTGTGGGAGTTCATCTCGCGCCTGAACAAGGCTGGCCACACCATCATGCTGACCACGCACTACCTGGAAGAAGCGGAAGCCCTGTGCGGCCGCATCGCCATGCTCAAGCGCGGCCGCATCGTGGCGCTGGACACCACGCAGGCGCTGATGGCGCGCGTGGGCGGCGTCGACCTGGAAGACGCGTTCGTGCGCATCATGCACCAGGGTGATGAACCCGCCGCGCCCGCCCTGCAACCCGAAGAGATCTCGTCATGACGCAGCCCAACGCGACCGCCAGCCAGCCGCTGGTGCAGCCCCGCCTGGACGCGGGCTCCGGCTTTCCGACCCTGCTGCGCAAGGAATTGCTGCGCTTCTGGAAGGTGGGTTTCCAGACCATTGCCGCGCCCGTCATCACGGCACTGCTGTACCTGCTGGTCTTCGCGCACGTGCTGGAAGGGCGCCTGATGGTGTATGGCACCGTGCCGTACACCGCGTTCCTGATTCCCGGCCTGATGATGATGAGCATGTTGCAGAACGCGTTTGCCAACCCATCTTCGTCGCTGATCCAAAGCCGCATCACGGGCAACCTGGTGTTCATGCTGCTGCCGCCGCTGTCGCACCGTGACATCTTCGGCGCGTTCGTGCTGGCGGCCGTGGTGCGCGGCCTGACCGTGGGCGTGTTCGTGTGGTTCGTCGCGCTGTGCTTTGTGTCGCTGGTGCCGGCCAACCCGCTGTGGCTGCTGGTGTTCGCGGTGCTGTCCTGCGGCATCATGGCCGTGCTGGGCGTGGTGGCGGGCCTGTGGTCCGAAAAGTTCGACCAGCTGGCCGCCTTCCAGAACTTTCTGATCATGCCCGCGACGTTCCTGTCCGGCGTGTTCTATTCCATACACACCCTGCCGCCTTTCTGGCAGGCCGTGTCCCACTGGAACCCCATCTTCTACGCCATCGACGGCTTCCGCTACGGATTCTTCTCGGTGTCGGACGTCTCGCCCTGGCGCAGCCTGGCGGTGGTGACGGGGGTATTCCTGGCACTCTCGCTTTACGCGCTGCGGCTTCTGGCCAGCGGCTACAAACTCAGGAACTGACGTCCATGCTTCCCACTCCCGCGCAAGTCCGCCAATACATCGCGGACGGCCTGTCCTGTGAACATCTTGACGTGCAAGGCGACGGCTCGCACTTCGACGCCGTCATCGTCAGCGCGGCCTTTGAAGGCAAACGCCTGATCCAGCGTCATCAAATGGTTTATGCCGCGCTGGGCGACCGCATGAAGGCCGAGATCCACGCGCTGTCGATGCGCACGCTGACACCTGACGAATACCAGCAAGCAGGCAAGTAATGGATAAATTGCGCATCACCGGCGGCTCGCCGTTACACGGCGAGGTCTCGATATCCGGCGCCAAGAATTCCGCGCTGCCGATCCTGTGCGCCAGCCTGTTGACGGCCGACGCGCTGACGCTGACCAACGTGCCGCACCTGAACGACACCGCCACGATGCTGCGCCTGCTGGCGCGCATGGGCGTGCAGGCGCAGCGCGGCGCCGACGGCGTCGTCACCTTGCAGGCCAACCGCGTCGACAGCCTGGAAGCGCCCTACGAACTGGTCAAGACGATGCGCGCATCGATCCTGGTGCTGGGCCCGCTGCTGGCACGCTTTGGCGAGGCGCGCGTCAGCCTGCCCGGCGGCTGCACCATCGGCCAGCGCCCCGTCGACCAGCACATCAAGGGCCTGGCCGCGCTGGGCGCGCAGATCAGCATTGAACACGGCTTTGTGGTGGCGCGGGCCAAGCGCCTGAAGGGCGCCTCCGTGCGCACCGACATGGTCACCGTCACCGGCACCGAAAACCTGCTGATGGCCGCCGTGCTGGCCGACGGCCAGACCGTGCTTGAAAACGGCGCCTGCGAACCGGAAATCGTGGACCTGGCCGAACTGCTCATCAAGATGGGCGCGCGCATCCAGGGGCATGGCACCGGTCGCATCGTGATCGACGGCGTTGAACGGCTGCACGGCGCCGAACACCGCGTCATTTCCGACCGCATCGAAGCCGGCACCTTCCTGTGCGCCGTGGGCGCGGCCGGCGGCGACATCCTGCTGAAGAACACCGACCCCGCCATCCTGGGCGCCACGCTGGACAAGCTGACCGAAGCCGGCCTGACGATCGAAACCGGCCCCGACTGGATACGCGGCGCGATGTCCGCGCGCCCCAAGGCCGTGGGTTTTCGCACGCACGAATACCCCGGCTTCGCCACCGACATGCAGGCCCAGCTCATGGCGCTGAACGCCGTGGCGGACGGCACCTCGGTCATCGTCGAGACCATCTTCGAGAACCGCTACATGCACGTGCAGGAATTGCGCCGCATGGGCGCCGACATCGACATCGACGGCCACACCGCCGTGGTCCGCGGCGTGCAGCGCCTGTCGGGCGCCACCGTCATGGCCACCGACCTGCGCGCGTCCGCCAGCCTGGTCATCGCCGGCCTGGCGGCCGACGGCGACACGCTGGTGGACCGCATCTATCACCTGGATCGTGGCTACGACCAGATGGAAGTGAAACTACGCGCCCTGGGCGCGAATATCCAACGCGTTACCGGCAAGGAACAGGCATGAAATTTAATCGCCCCCACGCTGCGCCTTCGGCTTGCTGCCCCCCGGGTGGGTCCGTTCATTTTGAGGCGGCTCGGCAATGAACAATGCCACGATGAAGCCCCTGACCCTGGCGCTGTCCAAGGGCCGGATTTTTGAAGAAACCATGCCGTTGCTGGCCGAAGCCGGCATCGAAGTCACGGAAAGCCCGGAAAGCTCGCGCAAGCTGATTTTGCCCACCAGCGACCCCGGCCTGCGCCTGATCATCGTGCGCGCCTCGGACGTGCCCACCTACGTGCAGTACGGCGCGGCGGACCTGGGCATCGCGGGCAAGGACGTGCTGATCGAGCACGCCAAGGAACAGCCCGGTGGCCTGTACCAACCCATCGACCTGAACATCGCCAAGTGCCGCCTGGCCGTGGCCGTGCGCAACGGCTTTGACTACGAAGGCGCGGTGCACCAGGGCGCGCGTCTGCGCGTCGCCACCAAATACGTGCACTCAGCCCGTGAACACTTCGCGGCCAAGGGTGTGTACGTGGACATCATCAAGCTGTATGGTTCGATGGAATTGGCGCCGCTGGTCGGCCTGGCCGACTGCATCGTGGACCTGGTGTCCACCGGTGGCACGCTGCGCGCCAACGACCTGGTCGCGGTCGAAGACGTCATGCCGATTTCATCGCGCCTGATCGTCAACCAGGCCGCGCTCAAGACTCGCGGCGCCCGCCTGCAACCCTTGCTGGACGCCTTCGAAAGAGCCGCCTCCCGCAACGCCTGACCTCCGCG
>NZ_JBLVOL010000086.1:10512-11095 GCF_053543755.1 Achromobacter semiaridum
ATACCGCGGCGGCCGCTATTCGCTTTGCTGCATGACGCCATGGCCCTGATCAATCGTCTTGATTCCCGCGATCCCGGATTCAAATCCGCCCTGTCCAAGCTGCTGGCTTTCGAGGCCACCGAGGACGAGTCCATCGACCGCGCCGCGGCCGGCATCCTGGCCGATGTGCGCGCGCGCGGCGACGCCGCGCTGGTGGAATACACCCAGCGCTTTGACCGCATGCCCGGCGCATCGGCCGACACGCTGGAAATCCCCAAGGCCGACTGGCACGCCGCGTTGGCCACGCTGCCCACCGCGCAACGCAACGCGCTGGAAGCCGCTGCCGACCGCGTGCGCGCCTACCACGAGCGCCAACGCGCTGAAACCTGGACCTACACCGAAGCCGACGGCACGCTGCTGGGCCAGCAGGTCACGCCGCTGGACCGCGTGGGCCTGTACGTGCCGGGCGGCAAGGCCGCCTATCCGTCGTCGGTGCTGATGAACGCCATTCCCGCCAAGGTGGCGGGCGTGCAGGAGCTGATCATGGTCACGCCCACGCCCGACGGCGTGCGCAATCCCATCGTGCTGGCCGCCGCCGCCCTCA
>NZ_JBLVOL010000086.1:11115-20305 GCF_053543755.1 Achromobacter semiaridum
GCCGCCATCCGCGGCGTGGACCGCGTGTTCGCCATCGGCGGCGCGCAAGCCGTGGGCGCCCTGGCTTACGGCACGGACACCGTGCCCGCCGTGGACAAGATCGTCGGCCCGGGCAACGCCTATGTGGCCGCCGCCAAGCGCCGCGTGTTCGGCGTGGTCGGCATCGACATGATTGCCGGCCCCAGCGAAATCCTGGTCATCTGCGACGGCAAGACGCCCGCCGACTGGATCGCCATGGATTTGTTCTCGCAAGCCGAGCACGACGAACTGGCGCAGTCCATCCTGCTGTGCCCGGACGCCGCGTTCATCGAAGAAGTGCAAGCCGCCATCGCGCGCCTGCTGCCCACGATGCCGCGCGCCGACATCCTGCGCGTCAGCCTGGCCAATCGCGGCGCGCTGATCCAGGTCCAAAGCCTGGAAGAAGCCTGCCAGATCGCCAACGACATCGCGCCCGAGCACCTGGAAATTTCCACCGAACAGCCCGAAATCTGGACCGCCAAGATCCGCCATGCCGGCGCCATCTTCATGGGCCGTTTCAGCTCGGAAGCGCTGGGTGACTACTGCGCGGGTCCCAACCACGTGCTGCCCACGTCCCGCACCGCGCGCTTCTCGTCGCCGCTGGGCGTGTACGACTTCCAAAAGCGCTCCAGCCTGATCCAGGTGTCGCACCAGGGCGCGCAAACGCTGGGCCGCATCGCCGCCGAACTGGCGCTGGGCGAAGGCCTGCAAGCGCACGCCGCCAGCGCCCAGTACCGGGTCGACAAACCATGAGCGCGGCCCCGGCGGCAGGCGTCGCTGGCTGCATCGACGGCACCGTGCGCGCGGACATCCGCGCGCTGGCCGCCTACCCGGTCGCGCACGCGGATGGCTGCATCAAGCTGGACGCGATGGAATGCCCGTATGAATTGCCCGACGTGGTGCGGGACGATATCGCCCGCACCGTGCGGGACACCCCGCTGAACCGCTATCCCGCCGCCGACCTCTCTGCCTTGCAACAGGCGGTCAAGACCGCGTTCGGCGTGCCCGGCGCGGCCGACGTGCTGTTCGGCAACGGCTCGGACGAACTGATCCACATCGTCGTGCAGGCCTGCTGCAATCCGGGCGACGTGGTGCTGTCGCCGTGGCCGTCGTTCGTTTATTTCGACATGGCGGCGCGCTTTGACCACGCGCGCTTTGTCGGCGTGCCGCTGACCGAAGACCTGACCCTGGATCTGCCGGCGATGCTGGCCGCCATTCGCGAACACCAACCCAAGGTGGTGTTCCTGGCCGTGCCCAACAACCCCACCGGCGGCCTGTGGTCCGACGAAGACGTGCAGGCCATCATCGCCGCCGCACCCGGGCTGGTGGTGCTGGACGAGGCCTATCAGCCCTTCGCCGACCGCACCTGGATGCCGCGGGTGCTGGATGCGCCGAACGTGGTCGTGATGCGCACGGTGTCCAAGATCGGCCTGGCTGGCCTGCGTTTTGGCTACCTGGCGGGTCACCCCGACTGGATCGCCGAACTGAACAAGCTGCGCCCGCCCTACAACCTGGACGTGCTGACGCAAGCCACGTTGATGGCGGTGTTGCGCCACAAGCCCGTGCTGGACGCACAGGCCGCGCGCCTGCGCGCCGACCGCGCACCGCTGGCCGACGCGCTGGCCGCCTTGCCGGGCGTCAGGGTATTCCCTTCCGCCGGCAACTTCGTACTCGCCCGCTTTTCCGGCAAGCTGGACGGCAACGCCGTGCATCTTGCGCTGAAAACGCGCAAAATATTGATTCGCAACTTTTCCAACGCCCATCCGCTCCTGGCGAACTGCCTGCGCATCTCGGTGGGCGCCCCGGCCGAGAACGCCGCCTTGCTGGCTGCCCTGCAAGAGATTTTGAGTGCTTAACATGCGTACCGCAGAAATCACCCGCAACACCAACGAAACCCGCATCCGCGTGGCCATCAACATCGACGGCACCGGCAAGCAGACGATCGACACGGGCGTGCCTTTCCTGGACCACATGCTGGACCAGATCGCGCGTCACGGCCTGATCGACCTGGACATCAAGGCCGAGGGCGACCTGCACATCGACGCGCACCACACGGTGGAAGACGTTGGCATCACGCTGGGCATGGCGATTGCCAAGGCCGTGGGCACCAAGGCCGGCCTGCGCCGCTACGGCCACGCGTATGTGCCGCTGGACGAAGCGCTGTCGCGCGTCGTGGTGGACTTCTCGGGCCGCCCCGGCCTGGAATATCACATCCCGTTCACGCGCGCCCACATCGGCAATTTTGATGTAGACCTAACGCGCGAGTTCTTCCAGGGGCTGGTCAACCACGCCCTCATCACCCTGCATATCGACAACCTGCGCGGCTTCAACGCCCACCATCAGGCTGAAACCGTGTTCAAGGCCTGTGGCCGCGCCCTGCGCATGGCCATGGAAGTCGATCCGCGCATGGGCGACGTGGTGCCGTCCACCAAGGGCGTGCTGTAACGTTCGCCAACCCCCACCGCAGCAGGCAAAAGAAGTGACCACTATCGCCATCGTCGATTACGGAATGGGCAATTTCCATTCCGTCGCACGCGCCCTGAAGTTCGCCGCCCCCGACGCGGACGTCCGCATCTGCAACCAGCCCAAAGACATCGACGCGGCCGACCGCGTGGTGTTTCCCGGGCAGGGCGCGATGGCGGACTGCATGCGGACCCTGAATGAATCCGGCCTGCGCGAAGCCGTCGTGCGCGCCGCCCGCAACAAGCCCCTGTTAGGCGTGTGCGTGGGCGAGCAGATGTTGTTTGATTCCAGCGAAGAAGGCGGCACGTCGTGCCTGGGCTTGTTCCCCGGCCTGGTACGCCGCTTTTCCGGCCCCCGTTTCGCCGACCTGATCCCCGCCGATGACGAAGCCTGCCTGGCAGACACCGGCGACGCGGGCCTGGCCGACACCCGCCCCGAACGGCTCAAAGTGCCGCACATGGGATGGAACAAAGTCCGCCAGACGCGCTCTCATCCCATCTGGGACGGCATTCCGGACGACACGCACTTCTATTTCGTCCATAGTTACTACGCCGATCCGGACGATTCCGGCCTGACAGTTGGTGAAACCGATTACGGCGTCGCCTTTACCTGCGCAGTGGCGGCGGCTAACATTTTCGCGGTGCAGTTCCACCCCGAAAAGAGCGCCGAGCACGGTTTGCGCCTGTATCGCAATTTTGTAGACTGGCAGCCGTAGGCATAGAGCCGACAGCGCCAGCCCATTCAACCCCTCTTTCTTTTTTGCTGCCCACCATGCTGCTGATCCCCGCCATCGATCTCAAAGACGGGCGCTGCGTGCGCCTGCGCCAGGGTGACCTGGACGATGCAACGGTGTTCTCCGAAGACCCCGCCGCCATGGCCACCCGTTGGCTCGACCAAGGCGCGCGTCGCCTGCATCTGGTCGACCTGAACGGCGCCGTTGCCGGAAAGCCGAAGAACGAAGCGCCCATCAAGGCCATTCTGGAAGCCGTCGGCGACGACATCCCCGTCCAGATCGGCGGCGGGATTCGCGACCTCGACACCATCGAACGCTACCTTGATGCCGGCATCTCCTACGTGATCATCGGCACCGCCGCGGTCAAGAACCCGGGCTTCCTGCAAGACGCCTGCGGTGCTTTCCCCGGCCAGATCATCGTTGGCCTGGACGCCCGCGACGGCAAGATCGCCACCGACGGCTGGAGCAAGCTGACCCGCCACGATGTGCTGGACCTGGCCAAGAAGTTCGAAGATTACGGTTGCGAAGCCATCATCTACACCGATATCGGCCGTGACGGCATGCTGTCGGGCGTCAACGTCGAAGCCACGGTGCGCCTGGCCCAACACGTGCGCATCCCCGTTTACGCCTCGGGCGGCATCGCCGGCATCCAGGACATCGAAGCCCTGTGCGCCGTCGAGGAAGAGGGCGTCGAAGGCGCCATCCTGGGCCGCAGCATCTACGAAGGCACGCTTGATTTCCAAGCCGCGCAGGCGCGCGCCGACGAATTGGCAAAATGACCCTCTCTCCCAGCAGCACCGAGGCCGGCGCCCCCGTAGCAAGCGCGCTGACCCGCCGCATCATCCCCTGCCTTGACGTCACCGCCGGCCGCGTCGTCAAGGGCGTGAATTTCGTCAACCTGCTGGACGCGGGCGACCCCGTCGAGATCGCCCGCCGCTACAACGAGCAAGGCGCGGACGAACTGACGTTCCTGGACATCACCGCCACCAGCGACGGCCGCGACCTGATCCTGCCCATCATCGAGCAGGTGGCGTCGCAGGTTTTCATCCCGCTGACGGTGGGCGGCGGCGTGCGCCAGGTGTCCGACATTCAGCGCCTGCTGAATGCCGGCGCCGACAAGATCAGCATCAATAGCGCCGCCGTGGCCAACCCCGAACTGGTGCGCGCCGCGTCCGACTACCACGGCTCGCAATGCGTGGTGGTGGCCATTGACGCGCGGCGCGTGTCGGCCGACGGCGAACCCGCGCGCTGGGAAGTCTTCACCCATGGCGGCCGCAAGGCCACCGGGCTGGACGCTATGGCCTGGGCGCGCCGCATGGCCGCCTACGGCGCGGGCGAAATTCTCTTGACCAGCATGGACCGCGACGGCACCAAGTCCGGTTTTGACCTGGAATTGACGCGCGCCGTATCCGACGCCGTGCCGGTGCCCGTCATCGCCTCGGGTGGCGTGGGCAACCTGCAACACCTGGCCGATGGCGTCACCACCGGCCGCGCCAGCGCCGTGCTGGCCGCCAGCATCTTCCACTTTGGCCAGCACACCGTTGGCGAGTGCAAGCGCTTCATGGCCGAACAAGGCATTACCGTACGGTTGGATTAACTATGAGCACCGAACCCGCCTGGATGGCCGACGTCGTCTTTGATGAAAACGGCCTGATCCCCGCCATCGCCCAAGATGCCCAAAACGGCCAGATCATGATGGTCGCCTGGATGAACCGCGAATCCCTGGCCGAAACGGCCGCCACCGGCCGCGCCGTGTACTGGTCGCGTTCGCGCCAGCGCCTGTGGCGCAAGGGCGAAGAGTCGGGCCACGTGCAGGAAGTGCACGAATTGCGCCTGGATTGCGATGGCGACGTGATCTTGCTGAAAGTGCACCAGGAAGGCGGCATCGCCTGCCACACCGGGCGCGCCAGCTGTTTTTTCCGCCGCCTGGAAGGGCCGACGGACCAGGCATCCTGGGTCACGGTTGACCCGGTGCTGAAAGACCCCGAACTGATCTACAAATGACCGATCAAACGCTAAGCGCCGCCGATATCCTGGCACGCATCGCCGACACGCTGGAAACCCGCCGCCCCGAAAACGGCGGCGACCCGGCCGCGTCCTATTCCGCCAAGCTGCTGGCCAAGGGCCCCGATTCCTTCCTGAAAAAGATCGGCGAAGAAGCCACGGAACTGGTCATGGCCGCCAAAGACGGCGTGCCGGATCGCATCGTCAGCGAAACGGCCGACCTGTGGTTTCACTGCCTGGTCGCGCTGACGCACTTCAAGCTGCGGCCGGAAGACGTACTGGCCGAATTGGCCCGCCGCGAAGGCCTGTCGGGCCTGGCGGAAAAAGCCAGCCGCCCCAAAGACTGACCCCGGAGCCCGGAAAATGAGCGACAACTGTCTTTTTTGCAAGATCGCCGCTGGCGACATCCCGTCCAAGAAGGTCTATGAGGACGAGGACTTTGTTGCATTTCACGATATCAATCCGGCAGCACCGGTACATTTGCTGCTGATCCCTCGACGTCATGTCACATCCATGCAGGATATTACGGCCGAGGACGCAGGTTGGTTGGGTAGAATGATGTCGTTGGCGCCGCGGCTAGCAGCCGAAAACGGTTGCCGTCCGGGCCCTGATGGCGGATTTCGCATCATGATCAACTCTGGCGTCGAAGGCGGCCAGGAAGTCCCGCATTTGCATTTCCACATCATCGGCGGCTCGCGACCCTGGAAAGGACGCGTGGCCCCCACCGCGTAATTCGGAGAAACATCATGGGTAGTTTCAGCATTTGGCATTGGTTGGTCGTTCTGGTCATCGTGGCGCTGATTTTCGGCACCAAGAAACTGCGCAACATCGGCTCGGATCTGGGCGGTGCGGTGAAGGGTTTCAAGGAAGGCATGAAGGACGCCAACGGCGACAAGCCCGCCGACCCGATCGCGCAACAGCGCGTGTCCGGTGAAACCATCGACGTGCAAGCCAAGGAAAAGACCAACTCCTGAGCCCCCGGCTCGTCTCCCGGGCCCGCCCCCAACGGGGCCGGCCCTTATTGCTTCAATTCCCGAGCGGCCGTCGAATGTTTGATGTCAGCCTCACTGAACTGATGGTGATCGGCGTCGTCGCCTTGATCGTCATTGGCCCCGAACGCCTGCCCAAGGTTGCCCGCACCGTCGGTCACCTGTTGGGGCGAGCGCAGCGTTACGTCAACGACGTGAAGTCCGATATCCAGCGCGAAATCGAAATCGACGAGCTGCGCAAATTCAAAAGCGAAATGGAAGACGCCGCGCAGGGCGTGCAGCAGTCGCTGAACGAAACACACGCGTCCTTGCAGGAACCGGTGCAGCAGTTCCGTGCCGAACTGGACGAAGTGGCCCGCGAGGCCAATGGCAAGGTCGCGCCGGTGATCGTGGGCGATGCGCCCGCCGCCGCCGCCACGCCCGCAGCCCCGCTGGCAGCCGCCACCGAGCCCGCCCGCACCATCGCGCCGCCCAGCCAGAACCACAGCCTGGACCTGGACTTGCCGCCGGCGGCCGATACCGCCACGGCGCCTGCCGCGCCCATCCCATCACAACCCGCCCCGGCGCCCCGCGCGCCCCCCGCTGACGACGCCGCGCCCGCCGCCAAGCCCGTCCCGCCCTCCGGAACACCGACGTGACCCAGGACGCCTCTCAAGAAGAAGGCCAGCAAGAGACCTTTATCTCTCACCTGGTCGAATTGCGGACCCGATTGTTGCGCGCCGTGGGCGCCGTCGTGGCCGTGTTCATCGTGCTGTTCATCTACCCCGGCGCCTCGGCCATCTATGACGTGCTGGCCGCGCCGATGCTGGCCTCGCTGCCCGAAGGCACGCGCATGATCGCCACGGGCGTCATCACGCCGTTCATGGTGCCCGTCAAGGTCACCATGATGGCGGCCTTCATCGTGGCGCTGCCCGTGGTGCTGTACCAGGCGTGGGCCTTCGTGGCGCCCGGTCTGTACCGCCACGAAAAGCGCCTGGCGCTGCCGCTGATCGTCTCCAGCACGTTCCTGTTCATCGCGGGCATGGCGTTCTGCTACTTCGTCGTGTTTCGCACGGTGTTCCATTTCATTGCCACGTTCGCGCCGCAGTCCATCACCCCGGCGCCGGACATCGAGGCCTACCTCAGCTTCGTCATGACGATGTTCATGGCATTCGGGATCACGTTCGAAGTGCCCGTGGCCGTGGTGTTGCTGGTGAAGATGGGCATAGTCGAGCTGTCCAAGCTGCGGGCCGCGCGTGGTTACGTGGTGGGCGGCGCCTTCATCATCGCGGCGGTGGTCACGCCGCCGGACGTGGTCAGCCAGTTCATGCTGGCCGTGCCGCTTTGCCTGCTTTACGAAGTGGGGCTGATCTGCGCCCGCATGGTGCAGCCCAAGCCCGGCGCGGCCGACGACGCCGTGTCCGATTCGCTAACCGAACGGCACTGACACCGGCTGGCATGGCATCGTCTGAAAGGGTCGCTTCGGCGGCCCTTTGCGTTTTTGCCTCGCGCATCGCACAAAGGGGGCCGGTATAGGACTGTTTCACCCTTGTGGGCTGCCGCGCGCGACTCTACATTGCAGGCATGTCGCCTGCTCAAAGGCTACGCGCCCTGATGCGGTGGCGTGGCATCCATAGTCAAAACCAGTTGGCGCGCCTTTCCGGCGTGCCGCAATCCTGCATCCATCGGATCCTAACGCGTGGGAAAGATTACTCGCCGTCCCGCACGACGCTGCTACGTCTGGCCAAAGCGCTGGACACCAGCGTGCCCTGGCTTAGCGACGGCGTGTTGGGCCCCACGGAATCGGGCGCCAGCAGCCTGCCGCCCGGGTACGGCTCGCAGCCGCCCGCCATGCCAAAGTCGTGCAAGCCCGTGGTGGACGGCTACTGCGCCGAAATCGGCGCCATCCTGCAACACCAGCCCGACACCACGAAGCGGGCCGTGCTGTCGGTGGTTCGACTGTTAGCGGATAAGTCGCGCAATGGCTAGCGTTGTGGCTGGCGCCATGGCTAGCGCGGCTTGCCCGGGCGCGTGCCCACCACCACCGCCACTTCGGCAGGCTTGCCCGCGCGCAAGATGCCCAGCGTGGCGCGCTGGCCGGGCGGCAGCTGCGCTATCTCGGACAACAGCTGCGACGTATCGGCCATGCGCTTGCCATTGACCGATTGCACGATATCGCCAACGCGCAGGCCGCCGCGCGCGGCGGGGCCATCGCGCATCACGCTGGCAATGATCACGCCCCGCGTCTCGCCCTTGAGCTCAAACGCGCGCGCCAGCTCGGGCGTCACGTCCTGCGGCTCCACGCCCAACCAGCCGCGCTTGACCGAACCCGTCTTGACGATGTCGTCCATGACCTTGCGCGCAATCTCCACCGGCGTGGCAAAGCCGATGCCCATCGACCCGCCTGATTCCGAATAGATCGCCGTGTTGATCCCCACCAGATTGCCTTGCGCGTCAACCAGCGCACCGCCCGAATTACCGGGGTTGATGGCGGCATCGGTCTGGATGAAGTTCTCGTAGGTGTTCAGCCCAAGCCCGTTGCGCCCCAACGCCGACACAATGCCTTGCGTGGTGGTCTGGCCCACGCCAAACGGGTTGCCTATCGCCAGCACCACGTCGCCCACGCGCAAGCCCCGGTCGGCCGCAAGCGTGGCCACCGGCAAGGTGCGCAATGAGCTCAGCTTCAGTACCGCCAGGTCCGTGTCCGGGTCCGCGCCCACCACTTTTGCCGTGTCGCGCCGGCCGTCCGCCAGCGCCACCTCGATGGCGTCGGCCGCCTGCACGACGTGGTAGTTGGTCAGCACATGGCCGTCCTGGCTGACGATAACTCCCGACCCCAAACTGGTCGTGGCCTGCCGCCGGCTCATGCCGGGCACTTGCCCGAACAGCTGGCGCAGCACCGGGTCATCGGGCAGCGGCACCAACGGCACATTGACGTGCTTGGTGGTGTACACGTTCACCACGGACGGCGCCGCGCGGGCCACGCCATCGGCGTAAGACACGG
>NZ_JBLVOL010000087.1:0-6659 GCF_053543755.1 Achromobacter semiaridum
GAAAGCGGGTGGGGCGATAGCGGCATAGGGAGGAGTGGCTGATGGGGCCCGGGTGGATCGCAGCCGCTATGCGTGCCGCCCGCCAAGGCGACACCTCGGCAAAATGGCTGCATGCATTCGCTGCGAGTGTTAAAGCGAAGAGACTGGAATCCGATGCTTTGGAACGGTGGGCGCGGCAGTCGTACTTCGGAAACGCGGAGCGCAGCCAGCGATGGGAGATGGCAGACCAGCTCGATTCAGCGGTGGCCGCATTAAACGCCGCACTGTCGGGATTGTCGGTGTCTTTGGGATTTCACTCATCCAAGCGCTTCGCCGATGCGGCCGAGCTTGCGGCAATGGACGTTTTGCTGATCAAGGAGACGGGCGGCGTTCAAACGGGCACGGAATTGGCTTACTTGATCCTGTTGCCTGGTTTTGATCCCTTGCGCTCGCGTTACGAGTTCACGTTAACCGTTCATAAATTTGGGGTGGCGAAAAGTGGGAAACGTATGCCGTTGATAACGTCGTCAGTGCTTGCAACTGCGTATCACAATAGTCGGGCCCATGCGCCCATGCTAGACACCGAGCCAGATCTCGTGCCAGCGGTCAGTGAGTTGCCGACCAGAGACGATCCCGCGCTAAGCGGCAGATACTGGTTGGGCGGCATGCATGCAGTTAAGGCAGCCGTCGTCGAAATTGCATATTGGCCAGACAAGGACGATCTCAGCGGATACGCAAAGTTGATCTCTGCGGAGGAAGCGTGATGGTAAGACCTCTGCTTAATCCGCCGTGCCCAGGTTGGAAGCGCGATTTGCCCGGGCCTAATGACTCACCCGGGCCACCCAGTTATCGCGCAGACGCACCCAACTATGTCGACGATGTCCACCTGGAGCTATCCCGACGAACATCCAGCACCCGCGGAATTTTGATCCTGGGTGTGCCCTTGTGTGTGTGCTTCTTTATCTGGCAATTGCCCCTATTTTTTGGCTACGGGGCGTTTTCTTCGACAGACGGGTCCGATGGCCTCACGACGATATTGATGTTTTTATTCCTGCTGGCCGCCTATTCTTACCTTGCAGCGTTTCTTTACCAAACGGACGTCTGTCCGCCGCGCGATCTTCCCATCCGCTTCAACCGGCTACGCCGAAAAATCTACGTCTACGGTTTCCAAATGGTCTGGTGGAATCCCTTCGCTCACCGTTACGTCACCACCGCCAGCTACGACTGGAATGACGTCCGCGCCGAAGTCTGGGAGCAATGGGGGGCTACATCCGGTGGAAGCCTGATGATCAAGTGGGGCGTCTCAATCGCCATCGTCAAGCCCGGCACGAACGAAGTCATCGAACGTATCCACCTCAGCACCTACAACCAAGACCTGGACAATCTCTGGGCCTATGTCTGCACCTACATGCAGCAAGGCCCAGACGCCTTGCCCCCGTGCGACATCGAACCACGCGATGCGAATGACGTGCCGGCATACAACCTGGCGCTGCGTTGGGCGCCGTTGGTTGAATGGCCGGAGGCAATGGATATCGAATCGCGGAGTGCGCCGTGCTGGGCGATACCAGATTGAATCAAGCTCGCGAAATAGCCAGGGGCTGATCCCTCCGCTGCTTTACATCTGGCCACGGCCCCACCGCCTTCCTCCACGCCTCACTTCGCGATGCGCGCATCCAGACTGTTATCCGCCAGCGCCTTCGCCTGATCCTGCGTCATGCCCAAATGTTCATGCAGCGCCTGAAAATTCTCGGTCACATACCCGCCGAAATAAGCCGGATCATCCGAATTCACAGTGACCTTCACGCCCGCGTCCAGCAGCGTCAGGATGTTGTGGTCGCGCATGTGTTCGAAGACGCGTAGCCGGGTGTTGGATAGCGGACAGACGGTCAAGGGGATCTGTTCGTCGATCAGCCGCGCGATCAGGTTTGGGTCTTCGGCAGCGCGCACGCCGTGGTCCACGCGCAGCACCTTCAACAGGTCCAGCGCTTCCCAGATGTACTCGGGCGGGCCTTCTTCGCCCGCATGCGCCACGGCGGGCAGCCCTTCGGCGCGCGCGCGGTCGAAGACGCGCTGGAACAAACGGGGCGGGAAACCTTTTTCGCTGCTGTCCAGGCCGACGGCGATGAATGCGTCACGAAAGGGCAGGGCCTGGTCCAGCGTGCGCATGGCTTGCTCTTCGGGCAGGTGGCGCAGGAAGCTCAGGATGAGCCCGCTGGATACGCCCAGCTGCTTGCGGCCGTCTTCCAGTGCGCGGCTGATGCCATCCAGCACGACCTGGAACGGAATGCCGCGATCGGTGTGCGTTTGCGGATCGAAGAAGGGTTCGGTGTGCACCACGTTCTGCTCGCGGCACTTCAACAGGTAGGCCCAGGTCAGGTCGTAGAAGTCCTGCTCGGTGCGCAGCACGTCCGCGCCCATGTAATACAGGTTCAGAAATTCCTGAAGGTTGCCGTAGTTGTAGGCGCCGCGCAGCGCATCGATGTCGGGCCAGGGCAGCGCAACACCGTTGCGTTGCGCCAACTGGAACAGCAGCTCGGGTTCCAGCGAGCCTTCCAGGTGCAGGTGCAGTTCCGCCTTGGGCAGTGCGTTGAGCCAGTCGTACATGGGTGCTCCGAAAAAAAGGGGCGTGTTCAGAAAATGGGAATCAGCGAAAAGTGCCGGCGTTATAACGAACGATCACGCGGCCAGCGCGATCTCGTCCGCTTCGATGGCCTGCGCCAAATGCGCCGCGAAAGCGCGGGCCTGTCGGGTGCTGGGGCGGTCGCGCCGCCAGATCGCGGCAAGCGGGGACTTCTTGATCGCGGGGCGCGCGGGCAGGACGACCAGTTCGCCGCGTGCCTGGCGCACCGTGGCCACGCTGCCGGGCAGCATCCACAGATAGTGGCCGTCTAGCAGCATTTCGCGGCCAAACTCCAGGGACAGGGCGCCGATCATATCCGGAATCGCCAAACCGGCCTGGCGCAGGGACATTTCCAGCTCGCCTCGGATACGGCTGCCGGGCAACGCGGTGATCCAGGGGTAGGCCACATAGTCAGCCAGCGTCGTGCCTGTCACCCCGGCCAACGGATGGTGCGTGGCGCAACCGAGCACGACGGCGTCTTCCAGCAAGGTGGTGGAACGATAGATCTGCGGGTTGACGGTGGACGAGAATCGGCTGATCAACACGTCCAGCGCGCCCGCGTCCAGGTCTTCGATCAGGCGTTCATGCGTGCCGATCTCGATGGTCAGCGTGATGCGCGGATACGCTTGCCGAAACGAGCGCGCCGCCTGCGCCACCGGCCAGCCGGCAAACATCGAGAAGCAGCCGACGGTCAGGCTGCCTTCGTCGCCGCGCGACACGGCGGCCAGGTCGATCTCTGCCTTGCGAAAATCCGTCAGCAGCAGGCGGGCGTGGCGGCACATCGCCTCGCCCAGCGGCGTGCAAGTGGTGCCCTTGGCCGTGCGCTCGAACAGGCGCGCGCCCACCAGCTCTTCGATCTCGGCGATAGCGCGCGACAAGCCGGATTGCGTGCTGTGCAGCTGCGCCGCCGCTTTGGACAGGTTGCCCAGCTCGGAGACGGTCAGCACGATTTCCAGGTGCCGGATGCGAAGTTTGCCTCGGAACGGTGTCATGGTGCGTGGCCGGTGGAGATGTGCCGATTATTCTCCGCCGCGCACCGCTTGGCAACGGCGGGGCGGGTTTCAGATATAGTTCAGCGCCGATCCCGGCTGGACGCGCGCAACAATGAATCCATCCATATTTTCCGCCCAACCGCTTGCTGCGCCCTGCGCGAGCCGCGTGCCTTCGCTTGTCCGCATGGGCGCGACAGGCCTGTTGACGTTGACCTTGGCCGCTTGCGGCGTGTCGCGCGTGGATGAAGTGGCCGTCACGTGGCCGTCGTTCAGAAGCGGCGAGCCGGTGGTGCTGGCTTCGGACCCTGTGCAATGCCCAAAACTAGCGGGCACGTATCGCGCCCGGGGCGAATTGCGCGCGGGCGAAGAGAACGGGGCGTTAAAGGACCTGCGTACCTTCTTCCTGTATCCGCTGGACTTGCCCGGCATGCGCGAATCGCTGCTGCCGGAATGGCGGTCGACGGATCAGGCCACCGTATCACTGGTGGCCGAAGCCCGGGGCTGGAGCGTGCTGGCGCTGGACGGGCAGGGCGCGCGCTCCGTCGCTCGGCTGCCGATGCAGGACGGCGCGCAGGACATGACGGCCATGCCGGGCGATGCGCGTTTGAACATGCCCGGCGGCATTCGGCGCTACACCGGTTGCACCCAGGGCAGGCTATGGGTCAGCGTGCGGCACGATTGGCGCCAGCATGAAGCCATGGGTGTGCGACGCCACGTGGCAATGTTTCGGCCCCAGGACGGCGGCCTGCTGGTGACGGTGCAGCGCGAGTCTGACAGCATCGGCTTGCTGCCGTGGTACTCGAACGAAAGCAGAGTGTCGCAATATTGGTTCGCGCCGGTCCGGCCCTGATTTTCATCCCGTATTCCATGCCCCCATGACCCGTAAAAGCCTGCTTATCTCCGCCTTGGTCTTCATCGCCTTCATCCTGCTGACCGCGTTGTTCTGGCGGCAGCAGTTTGCGCATAACCCGCTTTCGCTGCGCAGCATGATCGAAGACCCGGTGGGCAATGACGCGCACGTGTATGGCGAGTCGCCGCGTCAGGACGCCTTGGCGCAGCGCGCCTTGCTGGCCGATGCGCAGCGCGGCAATCCCGACGCGCAATACGTGCAGGCGATGATCCTGGAACAGACGGATATGAAAGCCGCACTGCACTGGTACGAAGCGGCCGCCGCGCAAGGCCTGGAGGCGGCCATCGAACGCTTGCAGCAGCTGCGCGGCGACGCGGCGCCTCGGTAGATAGCAGTGGATACGCCCCGCGCGACGCGACCTGAAGCCGCATCCACCAGCGTGGGGCTTGAGGCGGGCGTAGACGACCACGCAGCCGTCGGCGCGGGCCAGTCAGCGTATCCCCGGGCTGACGTCTCGCGCGCCCGCTTCATAGCGGGGCCGCTCGGGCCGCATGTGCTTGAAATGGTGTTGACCGGCTGGGCCAGCATGCTGGCCGTCTTCGCTGTGGAATTCCTGTCGCTGTTGTATCTGGGCACCTTGCAGGACGAAGCGGTAATGGGGGCGGTGGGCTTTGGATCGATGACGCAGTTCACGATCACGTCCGTGTGCATCGGCGTCACCGTGGGCGGCGCCGCGCTGGTGTCGCGCGCACTGGGCGCGGGCAATGCGCCGCGCGCGCGCACGTTGGCCGGTGCGTCGCTCATCTTGATGGCAGGGTCCGCGCTGGCGGCCGGTGTCCTCTTTTTGGCGGCAATCGGCCCGTTCACGGCGGCGATCAAGCTGGCGCCCGACATGCGCGAACACCTGTTGTCCTACGTGCTGATCACGACGCCGTTCGCAGTGGTGATGGGCATCGGCATGATGTTGTCCAACCTGCTGCGCGCATCGGGGCGCGGCAGGCAGTCCATGTGGGTGCTGTTGGCGGGCACGACGACGGTGGCGGTGCTGGATCCCATCGTCATCTTCGTGCTGGATGGCGGCATGCAAGGCATTGCGTGGGCGGGCGGGGTGGGGCGCATGGCCACCGTGGCGTTGGGCGGCTGGTTGGTGTTCGGCAAGCATCGCCTGGTGGCGTGGCCTGTACGGGCCGCACTGCTTGGCGACCTGGCCGCCATAGGCAGGATCGCGCTGCCGGCCGCATTGACCGCGCTGGCGACGCCAGCGGCCGTGATCTTCACCGTGTCGACCTACGCCACGCTCGGCCCTAGCGTCATGGCGGGGGCGACGGTGGTCGACCGCGTGCTGCAACTGGCTTATTCGCTTTACTTCGTGCTGCCCGGCGCGATAGGCCCCATTCTTGGATAGAACCTGGGCGCGTGCCAATGGGACCGTGTCAGGCAGGCGGTAAGCCTGACGTCGCGCTGGGCTGTGTTGTATGGCCTGGGTGCGGCGACCTTGCTGGCGCTGGCCGCGCCGTGGGTGGCCGACCTGTTCCGCATGACGGGGCCGGGGCGTGACCTGGTGATTTTCTTTTGCCGCTACGGCAGCTTCGCCTGGGCAGTAAACAGCCTGTTCTTCGTGGCGGTCGCCGTGTTCAACAACCTGGGGTACGCCACGTATTCGACGATGATCGGTTGGCTGCGGTCCACGGTAGGCACGATGCCGTTTGTGTGGCTGGGCGCGCACTATGGTGGCGCCGAGGGCGTGCTGCTGGGACAGACGCTTGGCTTTGCGGTGTTCAGCCTGATTGCGATGGCGGTCTGCCTGCGCGTGTTGCGCGCGCCGCCGGTTGACCAGAACCAGTCGCGCGCGGCCTGACGTCAGGCGGGGCGGCAAGGCGACGCAAAAACATCACTGCGCCGCGTTCGATTTCGGCGGCCGGTCGCGGTACGATCCGGGCTGACTTGGATTTTTCAGGAATACCATGCGTCTGCGTTCTTCACGCCCTCGAATCGATTCCCCTGGCCTGTCGCGCCTGGTGTTGGCAGCCGCCATCATCGCCGCCGTGGGCACCGCCCACGCGCAATCGCCCGCATCCGCCACGGGCTCGCGCGCGCAGAGCGCACCCGCGCCCGCCCAGCCGCAGCCCACGCTGACGCCCAAGCGCAGCTTTGACGACGTTGTTGCCGAGCAGGAAGCCGCAAAGGCGGGCACCGCAACGCCCGCGCCGGCCGCCGC
>NZ_JBLVOL010000088.1:0-7828 GCF_053543755.1 Achromobacter semiaridum
CAGGCCCACCGTGTCGGCCAGCGCGCGCGCCTGGTCGCTCAACATGGCCGAGGCGGCGGCGGACTCTTCCACCAGCGCCGCGTTCTGCTGCGTCGCCTGGTCCATGTCCGCCACGCTGCGGTCGATCTGGCTGATGCCGACGGCTTGCTCGGTCATCGCGCCGTGAATCTCGTTGACCAGGCGCTGCACGCGGGCAATGCCATCCACGATTTCGCTCATGGTCGAGCCCGCCGCCTGCACGCGTTCCGTGCCGCTCTTGACGTTTTCAACCGACGCCTGGATCAGCGTGCGGATTTCCTGGGCCGACGCGGCGCTGCGTTGCGCCAGCGTGCGCACTTCGCCCGCCACCACCGCAAAGCCCCGGCCCTGCTCGCCCGCGCGTGCCGCTTCCACGGCCGCGTTCAACGCCAGGATGTTCGTCTGGAACGCAATGCTGTCGATCACGCTGATGATTTCGGTGATGCGTTGCGACGACTGCGAAATCGCGCTCATCGTCGTCACCGCGTCCGTCACCACCTTGCCGCCGCGCTCGGCGGCCACGCTGGCTTCCGTGGCCAGGCGCTTGGCGTGTTCGGCGGCCTCTTCGGTCTGGCGCACGCTGGAGGTCATCTGCGTCAACGCCGACGACGTTTCCTGCAACGAGCCGGCCGACGTTTCCGTGCGCTGCGACAGGTCGCGGTTACCCATGTCGATTTCGCGCGTGGCGGCCGACATCGAATGCACGCCCGTGCGCACGTCCAGCATCACATGGCTGATTTTGTCCACAAACGCGTTGAACGACGCCGAGATCTGGGCCACCTCGTCGTGCCCGACCACGTCCAGCCGATGCGTCATGTCGCCGTCGCCCGAGCCGATGGTGTCCATGGCGTCGCGCACGGCCGACAGGCGCTTGAAGGCGCGCGACGTCACCACACTGGCAATGCCCACGGCCACCAGGGTCAGCACCACCAGCGAAATCAGCGTGGCGTTCAGCACCTGCGTCAGGCCCGCCGTGGCTTCGGCGCTGTCCAGCGCAATCACCAGCGACCAGTCGGTGCCGGGAATGCGGCGCGCCTTCAGCAGCTTTTTCTGGCCGTCCAGGCTGACCATGATGGGGTCGGCGCCGTCTTGCGCCATGGTGGTGAGCGCGGCCGGGGTCAGTTCCGGGGCCACGTCGGTGGACGGCTTCAACGCCAGCTTGTCGTTCACGTGCGAGATGACCTGGCCATCGGTCGCCACCACGAATGCCAGGCTGGACGGCGTGGGACGGATCGCGCGGATGATGCTTTGGATGCCGTCCAGCGGCACCGCGCCGCTCAGCACGCCCACCGTCTGCCCGCCGCGCACCATCGGCGCGGTGAACGCCACGTACAGCTTGCCGGTGCCCGAGTCGCCGTACGGCTTGGTCACGGTCAGCTTGCCCGCCGCCACCGCGCTCTTGTACCAGGGCCGCGCGGTGGGGTCGTAGTCGGCGGCGGTTTGCGTCGTCGAGAAAAACGTCTTGTCGGACCAGCCTATCGTCGAAATGGGAAAGCCGTTGGTCTCGCCCATCAGCTTGGTCAGACCGCGCGGGTCGCCCTTTTCCACAACGGCGGCGGTGGCGGAAACCGCCTGCGCCTTGTCCGCCGACCAGCGCTCGATGGCGCTGGCATTGCCGGCCGCAATCGCATCCAGGTTGCCCGAGATGGTTGCCATCATGTTGCTGCGCACGATCTGGTAGGTAGTGATGCCCGACAAAACCAGGGCGCCTACGACGGTAAAGCAGGTGATCAATAGAATACGGTTGCGCAACGAGGTGATTTTCATTCTTGCCTTCTTACTGCCACAGCCCATGCCGGACGGCACGGGTACGCGGCCCCCCCCCACGAAACAGGGGGCCACGTTTGGGCTTACGGCATGCACGGCGGGGACTTTAGCCGGGCGCCGTGCAATCGGTCTAAAATCCGCCGGTGCAGCCCACCCTCGGCCTAACCCCTTCCGCCACCCTGAGCTACAGCGCCCGCATCCAGCAGGTGCAGATCGACGCCTTGCGTCGTAGCTTTCCCTTCGCGCTGGCGGGCTCGCTGATCACGGCCTGCTTCGCGGCCTACGCCTTGCACAACGTATTACCGCTGCATGAAGTGCTGTGGTGGATAGTTGCCACATTAGTGGTCGGCGTGTTGCGCCTGGCCGCCGTCATCGCCTACGACCACCATCGCACTGAGCCCGACGCCGCCCAGCGCTGGCTGCGTCGCATGCTGGTGGGCAACCTGGCTTCCGGCCTGCTGTGGGGCCTGCCCTTTGCCTACTGGACGCTGTTCGTGCCGCTGGAATACCAGCTGTTCTTCATCGTCATTCTGTTCGGGCTGGGCACCGGCGCCATTTACTCGAACTACATGCTGTTGCCGGTGATGTACGCGTTCGAGGTGCCCGCCTTCGCGCCCATGTTCATCGCCTTGGCCGCGCAGCCCTCGGCCATCCACCTGGCGCTGGTCACGGGCGGCCTGGCTTACCTGGTCGCCACGCTGGCTTTCATTCACCGCATGAACCGCACGCATCTGGACGCCCTGCGGTTGGGGTATGAAAACCTGGCGCTGCTGGAACAGGTGCGCCAGGAAAAGATTGCCGCCGAACGCAGCGACCTGGAAAAATCTCGCTTCCTGGCCGCCGCCAGCCACGACCTGCGCCAACCCGTGCACGCGGTCAACCTGTTCCTGGGTCTGCTGACGAACGAACCGCTGTCACGCCACGGTCACTATCTGGTGGATAACATCGGCAGCGCCATGGCCGCCATGGGGCAATTGTTCGATGCCCTGCTGAACCTGTCGCGGCTGGATGCCGGCGTGATCGAGCCGCGCTGGCAAGGCTTTGCGCTGAACCCCTTGCTGGACCAGTTGCGCGCCGAGTACGCGCCGCAAGCCCGGGAAAAAGGCATGTCGCTACGCGTGCGCGCGTGTTCGGCCTGCATCTGGTCCGACCCGGTGCTGCTGGAACGCATCCTGCGCAACCTGGTCAGCAACGCCATCACCCACACCACCGGCGGGCGCGTGTTGATCGGCTGCCGCCGCGTGGCGGGCCAGCTGCGCATTGAAGTGTGGGACAACGGCGAGGGAATTCCGGCGGCCGAGCAAGAGCGCGTGTTCTGGGAATTCCACCAGTTGGGCAACCCCGAACGTGATCGCAGCAAGGGCCTGGGGCTGGGCCTGGCCATCGTGCGCCGCACCGCCAAGCTGCTGGGGCATCCGCTGGCGCTGCATTCGCAGGCGGGTCGCGGCACCGCGTTCATGTTGACGACTCCCATCGCGGACCCGGCCCAGGCGGGCTTGTCCCACGTCACCGCCGCGCCGTCCGATGCGCGCGCGACGGCCAGCGAATCCGCCTTGCACGAACAGTTGGTGCTGCTGGTGGACGACGACGCGCAAAACCTGGCTGGCCTGACGATGCTGTTTGAAAGCTGGGGCTGCCGCGTCATTGGCGCCACCAGCGGTAATGCCCTGTTTGAACGGGTGCTGCCGCTGGCCGAACGCCCATCGCTTATCGTCAGCGACTATCGCTTGCGCGACCACGAGACGGGCATCCACGTCATCGAGCGGCTGCGCGAGGAATACAACGACCCGGACTTGCCCGCCCTGCTGGTCAGCGGCGACACGGACCCCGCCCGCCTGGCCGAAGCCGCCGACCGTGGCATCCCTTTGCTGCACAAGCCCGTTGCGGTGCAGGCGCTGCGCGAGCGCGTGGCCGCGCTGCTGCAAACGGCGCACGCCAACGCTTCCCCCGGAGACACCGAATGACGGCCGTACTGCTGGTCGACGACCACGCGATGTTTCGTGAAGCCCTGGCGCTGGCCCTGGCCAACGCACTGCCCACGTTGACGCTGCATCCGGCCGCCAATGGCCGCGACGCGCTGGACGTACTGGCCCGCCACGACGACATTACGAACGTAATAATGGATTACTACTTACCGGATACCGCCGGTGCACAATTGCTACGGCGCATGCGCCAGGTGCGTTCGCAATTGCGCGTACTGGTGCTGTCCGCGTCGGAAGATCCCGAAGACCGGCGCCGCGCCATGGAAGCCGGCGCGCAGGCCTTCATGAACAAGTCGGCCAGTTGCCAGGAACTGCTGGCCGCGCTGGATGCCATCAACCACGCGTCCCGGCCCACGTGCCGCTCAACCGCCGGCGGCGACGCCGCCACCACGCAGGACGAAGCGGCGCTGCTGCGCACGCTGACGCCGCGTCAGCAGGAAGTGTTGCGGCTGATGTGCGACGGCTTGCGCAACAAGGAAATTTCCGAGCGTTTGAGCATGACGGAAAAAACCGTGAAGACGCACGTGTCGGCCATCCTGGCCGCGCTCGGCGTGCTTAATCGCACACAGGCGACGCTAGTGGCTCGGCGCGGCGGCGTGTTCGGCCGCCCGGCGTAGGGCCGCGCCGCCCGCTGTCGGCGGCAATCTTTCCATCCACCAGCGATATCTCGCGACCGGCGGCGGCGATGGTGTCCGGCCGATGCGCAACGATCACACGCGTCATGGCCAGCCGCGCAATCGCCGTGTTGACCACGCGCTCACGGTCGATGTCCAGGTGGCTGGTGGCCTCGTCCAGGAACAGCACGGACGGCTGCTTGTACAGCGCCCGCGCCAGCAACACGCGCTGCTTCTGGCCGCCCGACAGCACCGTGCCCATGTCGCCCACCAGCGTGTTGTAGCCCATGGGCATGGCGACGATATCGTCGTGAATGGCGGCGATGCGGGCGCAGCGTTGCGCGCGATCGGCATCGAAACGCGGATCGAAAAAGCTGATGTTCTCGCCGATGGACCCGGCAAACAGCACGTCGTCCTGCAACACGGTGCCGGCCATCTTGCGCAGTGATGCCGCGCCCGGACCGCGCACCGGAGAGCCATCCACCAACACTTCGCCATCGGTCGGCGTCAGAATGCCCAGCAGGATGTTGACCAGCGTGGTCTTGCCGCCGCCGGACGGGCCGGTGATGGCAACGGATTCGCCCGACTCGATGCGCATGCTCACGCCGTCCAGCACATAGGGTTCATGCGGGCTGTAGCGAAACCGCAGGTTGCGCACCTCGATCACGGGCGGGCGCACGTCCGTGCCGGCGTCCGGCGTGTCGCGCGGCGTTTCGTCGATGGCCTCGGGCGCTTCGCGCACGATATCGGCCAGCCGCTCGCCTTGCAGCCGCAGCATCTTCACGTCCACCAGCTTGTCCAGCAGCGCCGCCACGCGCTTGTCGAACAGCGTCTTGTAGACGATGAACGCCAGCAAGGCGCCCACGGTGAACTGGCCGTTCAGCACCAGCCGCGCGCCCGCCCACAGAATGGCGATGGACGACAGCCCGAACAGCAAGCCATTGAACGTGCGAAAAAACAGCGTCCATTTCTGCACGCGCAGGTCGGCGTTGATGTCATTGACCAGCAAGGCCAGCCAGCGTGATCGGCGGTCGTCCTGATGCTGGAACAGCTTGATGGCCTTGACGCCTCGCACCGTTTCCAGAAAGTGCGACTGCTCTTTCGCGGCGTGCACGATGTGTTCTTCGGTGGCGTAGCGCAGCGACGCGTAGCCGGCCCAGCGCGCAAGCCCGTACAGCGCCATTGCCCCCACCGCAATCCACGCCAGCGGCGGGCTGTACAGAAACATCAGCACCAACGTAATCACCATTACCATGCCGTCCAGCAAGGCTTCCAGGAACGACGTGGTGACGGTGCGCTGGATGGCGTCGATGGCGCCAAAGCGCGACACGATGTCACCCAGGTGACGCCGTTCAAAGTAGCCGACCGGCAAGCGCAGCAGATGCGTGAAGACGTTGGTGCGCCATTGCAGGTTTAGCGTCGTGCCCATGTACAGCAGCATCCAGCTGCGCGCCACCGAGGTCAGTTGCAGCATCACCATCAACAGCCCGAAGGCCAGCGCCAGCGTGGTCAACAGGTCGCGGTCGCCGGTGTTCAGCACGTGGTCCACCACCCATTGCACAAAGAACGGCTGCACCACCGTCAGCACTTCCAGCGCCAGCGCCAGCAGCAGCACTTGCGAAAACGCCGCGCCCAGGCCCGAGATGCGTCCGGTCAGCTCGCGCAGCCGCACGGGCCGCGCCTCTTGCGCGGTCACGAAATCCGGCGTGGGCCAAAGTTCCAGGGCCACGCCGGTGTACGACGCCGACAGCTCGCTGATGGCGACCTTGCGGGTGCCGCGCGCCGGATCGATCAGCGTGGCCCAGCGCCCGTTGATGGCGGTCAGCACCACAAAGTGGTTGAACTCCCAATGCAGGATGCACGGCAGCGACAGTTTGCCCAGCGCGCCCAGCCCCGCCTTGACCGGGCGCGAGGCCAGGCCCAGCTGGCTGGCCACATGGATCAGCGTGGCCAACGTGGAACCCGACAGCGACACCGGAAAGCGGCCCGCAGGCTGGCCAGGCTTTGGTGATGCCCATGAAAGCCGGCGATCATGCCGACGCAGGCCAGCCCGCATTCGGCCGCCTCGGTCTGCAAGATGCGCGGCACGCGGCGTTTGACGCCCAGCGTCAGGCGTTCAAGCATCGTCATAGTTTTCCCGCCAGCTGGTGGGCGGGGTCGATGGCCCATTGATAAAGCCGCCGCGTCTGCTGCAACAGGTCGGCGTCCAGGCGCATGCCGGGGCGCAGTGCCAGCGGCTTCCCATCGGGACCGCGCGCCGGGGTTTCCAGCGACACGGTGATGCGATACATCGGTTCGCCCGGGCCACCGACGTTGGCGTTGTTGCTGCCCGCGGTGTTGCCGTCGCCGCTTGCCCCATCGTGCAACTGCCATTGCGGCAAGGCGCTATGCGTCACGTTCTGCACCACGCCCGCTTGTTGGCCGTAAGTCTGGTAGGGGTAGGCGGCAAAGCGCATCAGCACCGGGTCGCCCGGCGCCACAAAGCCCACCGCGCGGCTGGGCGCATACAGTTCGGCGACCAGCGTCGCGCCGTCCGGCACGATGGTGGCCAGCGGCCGCGCCGTGTCCACCGCCTGGCCCACGTCGGCCGTCACCGCCGTCAGCATGCCGGCTTGCGGGGCGGTGATCACGGTCTGCCGCCGCGCTTCGCTTTGCGTCAACTCCACTTCCACGCCCGCCAGGTCGCGGTCCAGCTGCGCCAGCTGATTCTGCTGGCGCAAGCCCAGGTCGGCCAACGCGGCCTGCCGTGTGGACAGGTCCAGCCCCAGGCCGATGCGATCGCGCAGCAGCGCCTGCAACTGGTTGCGCTGCTCTAGCAGTTCGGCCCGCTTCGCGTCGGATTCCTCGGGCGACAGATAGCCCTTGTCCATCAGGTTGCGATAGCGCTGGACGCTGTCTTCGGCCAGTTTGATGCGGGCGCGCTGGCCATCGATCTGGCTGTCGATGGCGGCCAGTTGCGCGCGCAGGCCCGCCACACCCGCCATCAGCAGATCGCGTTCGCCCTGTTGCAGCAACAACGTTTTCTGACGCGCGACGCGCAGGCTTTCCTGCCGCTGACGGATCTGCCCGCTGATGACTTGCTGCGTGTCGCCCATGGCGCTTTGCCGGTCGCCGGACACCACGTACAGCACATCACCCGCGTCCACATGCTGGCCTTCCCGCCCCCGCCTTTCAAGCACCACACCGGCCTCGCGCACGTACAGCTTCAGCAGGCCCGTATCCGGGGCCAGCTGGCCGCTGACCGTGGCGCGCTTGGTGTAGGTGCCAAAGGCCAAGAACAGGCAGACCAGCAGCACAAAGCCGCCCAGCGCCGCCGTAACCAGCGCGAACGACACCGGCCGGATCAGGACGATATCGCCCAGCGGCGCGGTGCGTTGCGCGGCCAGGGCTTGTTTGCGATAGAGCGACACGGCAGGTCGGGCCAGAAGAATGCGGAAATGGGGGGGG
>NZ_JBLVOL010000088.1:7870-8367 GCF_053543755.1 Achromobacter semiaridum
CCCCCCACCTCGGCATCAGCGGCTGAACAGGGTCTTGCGGGACGTCGAGAGCACCGAACCCTGACCGGGGACGCTACGCTGCGGCACGGCGACGCCTAACGAGCGGCTTTGACCGTAGCCGCCACTGACCTGCTGGATTTCTTGCGCCGTCAATGCCTGGACCTGGGCGTCTTGCGCCTGGCTGGCCGTATCCGGATGATGGTTTGTCTTCATGCGATTCTCCTGCTGCTTGCCGACGAAGAAAACCGCGTCGGCCTCGGCTGAGCAGCAGCAACCGCACGGCATTCGCCGCGTGACGATGCAATCGGAAAGCGCCGTGGCCGGCAATGCCGATCTGCTCCGGGCGGACAGTAGCAGCGGGGCAAGGCCGGCGCATCGGTCTTTAGTCGTAGAGAATGGCGTTCCTGCGCCCTGCGCGCCTGTGCGGCACCGGGCCAGCGCGCAAGATATTGCCGCCGCCGGCCTTCGCCCCTTACGGCGCGACGGGCGCGACGGGC
>NZ_JBLVOL010000089.1:0-1689 GCF_053543755.1 Achromobacter semiaridum
ACCTTAGATCGGCAGACCGTTGTTACCCGCGTAGGACCGCCCATCACGGCGCGCTCCGCGATTCGATATCCATTGCCTCCGGCCATTCAACCAACGGCGCCCAACGCAGCGCCAGGTTGTATGCCGGCACGTCATTCGCATCGCGTGGTTCGATGTCGCACGGCGGCAAGGCGTCGGGGCCTTGCTGCATGTAGGTGCAGACATAGGCCCAGAGATTGTCCAGATCGTTGTTGCTGGTGCTGAGGTGGATACGTTCGATGACGTCGTTCGTGCCGGGCTTGACGATGGCCATTGAGACGCCCCATTTGATCATCAGGGTGCCACTGGACGAGGCGCCCCATTGCTCCCAGACTTCCGCGCGAACGTCGTCCCAGTTGTAGCTGGCGGTGGTGACGTACCAGTGCGAAAAGGGCCTCCACCAGACCATGTGGAAGTCGTAAACGTAGATTTCTCGCCGAGCGCGGTTGAAGCGGATCGGTAGGTCGCGGGGTTGATTGACCTCGGTTCGATATACAAGAACGGTGATCCAGATGCATAGCGCCATGACGAGCAGCGCGGCCAGAACCATAAGCAGATGGTATGCACTAAAAGTGGATAGCGCGCGCAAAACCACCCTAAGAAGGACGAGTGGCGACTCAACGACGGAGCAATAACCCATTAAGACCACCCCGTACAGCAAAATTCCACGAATGGTGGACGAACGCCTCGACAATTCCAAGTAAATGTCGTCAACGTGGTTCGGCGCATCCGCCCTTATGCTTGGCGTCACGACAGGTGGGTCACCAGGCCCCGGCAAATCGCGTTTCCATCCCGCACACTGCGGAACAAGTTTGGATCGCGCCATTAAGCCACCTCCGTCATTGTGATGCTGGCATAGCCGGCGACATCGTCCTTGTCACACCAATAGGCGATGCTGACCGTAGCACTCTTGATTCCGTGTAGGGGTTCGAGCCAGTATTTGCAAGCTAGCACTGGCGCTTCCTTAGTCGGCAATACATGGCCCTTAGGCGTCAACCATCGAAACTCATCGAGAGCCGGAGCCCTTAGGGCGCTGTTGTGATGAACGGCCTCGAGCACGCCTTCCATCGCCGCCGGAGCGTGTCGTCCGACTTTGTCTATCCCGAAGCACTCTACAAGCAGCTTGAATTCATAGCGTGACACCTCCGGATCGAAGCCGGGCAGGACGATTCGATAGCCGAGCTCGGAGCGCGACTCCATGCCGCCCGACGCCTGGATTTGCAATATGTCGGCCGCCAGAAGCGAATCGACGTCCATCGGCCGCACGACCGAACGAAAGCCGAGGATCGCCTCCATACCAATAAGTGCGGCATTCAGTTCCGAAATCGCGGCATCCATTTGATCTGCCGTCAGCCAGCGGAAGTTAGGCTCTGCCTGACCGAAATACGAACGACGAGCCCATAACTCCAGGGCATCTGACTCTCGCGCTTTTGCAGTCTGCGACAGAACGAACCCTAAAAGCCCGACCGCAATCCCGATGCCTAGCGGTCCCATCAACACCGGCTTAGTCGCGGCCCCAAGCACACTAAAGAAAGCTGCAGAAAATGAGGCTAACCCAGCGACCATGTATGCCTCGCTTACATCTCGATCCCCCAACCCATCCGCACGCCACGCCGCCGCAAACGCACCCACCCCGTCCGCCACTCCCCCCAACGCCGCTATCGCCCCACC
>NZ_JBLVOL010000090.1:0-10923 GCF_053543755.1 Achromobacter semiaridum
CGCCGGCCTGGCGGGCGGCCGCCATGCGGGCCGCGATGCGGGCCACGAACAGCACCGCGATGATCAGAACGATCCAGAACAACAACTTGCCCACGTCAGCCTCGATGCAGAATCATTTCCAGCACGAACCGGCTGCCGGTGTACGCCAGAATCAAAAAACCAAAACCCGTCAGCGTCCAGCGCAGCGCCACGCGGCCCCGCCAGCCCCACACGTGGCGGCCAACCAGCAGCACGCCAAACGTCAGCCAGGACAGCAGCGTGAAGACGGTCTTGTGGTCAAACGGCAGGATCTTGCCCGTCAGCTTCATGGACGCCACCGAGCCCGAGCCCACGGCCAGGGTCAGCACGATGAAACCGATCCAGATAATACGGAACAGCAGCTGTTCCTGCACCAGCAGCGGCGGCTGCGAGTCCAGCACGCGGCCGATGATGCTGCGTTCGGCGGGCGCGTCCAGCGGGCGGTGCAGGTGACGGTCAAGCAGGGCCATCATCATGGCGTGCAGCGCGGCGATGGTGATCAGGCCGTAGGCGGCCAGCGCAATCAAGAGGTGCACACGCAGCCAGGCGTCGTCCGCGTGCGGCACGAACTGGCCTTGCGGAAAAAGGGCGGCCAGGGCGCTGGCCAGGGCGGCGGCGGGCAGCAGCAGCAATTGCAGGCCGTCAATGCGCACCAGCAGGCTTTCCAGCCAGAACACCACCATGCCCAACCAGATGGCGGCGGACAGGGCCAGTGCCCACCCAATGAACAGATGCTGGGCGCCCAGCATCGCTTGTTGCAGGCCGATTCCCTGTAGAACCAGGGCCCCCAGCAGGCACAGACGGCCGATTTTGCCTGTCTGCTCAACTTCCCCGGCGCCGGCCAGGCGGATCCAAAGTGACCCCCCTAGCACTGCATACGCCAAGGCAGCCGCTGTGTGAAATACAATGCCGAGTGACATAGAAACCGTTGTCTGGATGGGGCCTTGGGGTGCGTGCCACCCGAAAGCGCAGAATCCGCGCCTGCGGCCACCGTTCAATCAACTAGTTTAAGCGGAAACGCCTCTCATGCTCGATAACCTAACTCAACGCCTATCGCGTGTCGTCAAGACGCTGCGCGGTGAAGCCCGCCTGACCGAGGCCAACACCCAGGAGATGCTGCGCGAAGTGCGCATGGCACTGCTGGAAGCCGACGTGGCGCTGCCCGTCGTGCGCGAATTTGTCGCCCGCGTGAAGGAAAAAGCGCTGGGTGAAGAAGTGGCCGCCAGCCTCAGCCCGGGGCAAGCCCTGGTCGGCGTCGTCCACAAGGAACTGACCGCCTTGATGGGCGGTGACCTGGGCGCCGACTCCAACGAACTGTCGCTGGCCGTGCAGCCGCCCGCCGTCATCCTGATGGCGGGCCTGCAAGGCGCCGGTAAAACCACCACCACCGGTAAGCTGGCCCGCTGGTTGTCCGAAGGGCAACACACGCAGCACGGCCGCAAGACCGGCAAGAAGAAAGTGCTGGTGGTGTCCGCCGACGTGTATCGCCCCGCCGCTATCGACCAGCTAAAAAGCGTGGCCGCTCAGGTCGGCGTCGATTTCCTGCCGTCCGACCCCAGTCAGAAACCCGAAGACATCGCGCGCGGCGCGGTGGACCATGCGCGCCGTCACCACTACGACGTGCTGATTCTTGATACGGCCGGCCGCCTGGGTATCGACGAAGCCATGATGCGCGAAATCCGCGCGCTGCATGATCTGGTCAAGCCGGTGGAAACGCTGTTCGTCGTGGATGCCATGCAAGGCCAGGACGCGGTCAACACCGCGCGTGCCTTCGCGGATGCGCTGCCCCTGACCGGTGTGGTGCTGACCAAGCTGGACGGCGACGCCCGGGGCGGCGCGGCCCTGTCGGTGCGCCACGTTACCGGCAAGCCGCTGAAGTTTGTCGGCGTGTCCGAAAAGCTGGACGGGCTGGAACCTTTCTACCCTGACCGCATGGCGCAACGCGTGCTGGGCATGGGCGATATCGTTTCGTTGGTCGAGCAGGCTCAAAAGAACATCGACATCGCCGATGCGCAAAAGCTGGCCGCCAAGATCAAGTCGGGCAACAAGTTCGACTTGAACGATTTCCGCGATCAGCTTGGCCAGGTGAAGAAGCTGGGCGACATGGGTTCGCTGCTTGAAAAGCTGCCGGCCCAGTTCCAGCAGGCGGCGGGTCAGCTGCAAGGCGGCCAGGCTGAAAAGCAGTTGCGCCGCACGGAGGGCATCCTGAACTCCATGACGGCCGCCGAACGCGCCAAGCCCGAACTGATCAAGGCGTCCCGCAAGCGCCGCATCGCCACCGGTTCCGGCGTGCCGGTCCAGGAAGTCAACCGCCTGCTGGCTCAGTTCGAGCAGATGCAGGGGATGATGAAGCAGATGAAGAAGGGCGGCATGGCAAAGATGATGCGCGCCATGGGCGGCATGAAAGGCCTGGGCCGCTTTGGCATGAAGTAGGCAAAAAAATGGCCAGACGTTGCGTCTGGCCAAGCGATCGCGGCAAGCAGGGGGCGCCGTGCCGCGACACAATCCGGAAAACGCATGGGTGTTCTCCGGCTTGTCGAGTTCAGCGGCCGCTTACGACAGCGGCGGAATGCGCAGCACCTGGCCCGGATAGATCTTGTCCGGGCTGGTCAGCATCGGCTTGTTGGCCTCGAAGATCAGCGTGTTCTTGGCGCCTTGGCCCTTTCCGTATTGCGCTTCAGCGATCTTCCACAGGTTGTCGCCCTTTTGCACCGTGTACATCTTGGCTTCCGGCGTGGTCTGCTTGACCTTCAACTGGTTGTCCACCGCCGCCACGCCCACCGTGTTGCCCAGCGCCAGTGAAATCTTCTCGGCGTCTTCCGTACTTAGCGCTTCGCCGGCTACCGTGACTTTGTCGCCGTCCACGGTGATCTGTAGGCCATCGGCATTCAGGCCGTGCTTATCCAGCTCTTTCTTCAGTTCGTCAGCCGTCGCGGCCTTGGCCTCGCTGGCGCCGAAAAGCTTTTCGCCTACGTCCTTGATGAAATTGAGCAGACCCATAGTGTTTCCTTTATCTGTGCTGCGGTGAGAAAACCAAGTCCCTGACGAGCGCGCGCGGCGGGCAACATGCCGTGGAATCCGGCGGGTGAAGGGGTGACGGGGTGACGCAAAGGCGCCCCGCTTGCCCCGCAATTTGCCGCGTATCGAGCCAACAGCAACGATTATTACTCGCGCAATTGCCGCCAGACGAGGGGTTATGGTGTAACAGGTTGCTAGGAGCGCGCCAGACTACGCAACAATGCTCGTCACTTTGCACGGTGACTCGCGCGCTTGGCGCAAACCTCATCGGGCAAGCCGTGCAATGAAGAAAGTTATTGGCACCACGTTGACGCCACCATCCCGCGCCATGCCACCCCCCGGCGCCACGCCAACATCCGCGCAAACGCAAAGGGCCGCTGATCATCAGCGGCCCTCTGTCGTTGCGTGCCAGTCAGTGCATAGCGGACGCTCAGCCTCCGCCCACCGCCACCACGATCTCGATCTGGTCGCCATCTTTCAGCGCGGTTTGCTCGTGCTGGCTCTTGGGCACGATCTCGCCGTTGCGCTCCACCGCCACGCGCTTGCCGGCATAGCCCAGCGTTTGCAGCAGTTCGATCACGGTCGTGTCCAACGGAAATTCCCGCGCGTCGCCGTTCAGGGTGATGTGCATGTCAGGGTGTCCTCACTGTTTTGCGTAAGCGTCGGTGGCGGCGATCAGGCGCGCCAGCGTGCCGGGTTCATCAAAGGCGTGGCCCGCGTCGGGCACCAGGTGGAAGTCCGCTTCCGGCCAGGCGCGATGCAGGTCCCAGGCCGTGCGCGCGGGCGTGCAGACGTCGTAGCGGCCCTGCACGATGGTGCCGGGTATGCCGCGCAGCTTGTGCGCGTCGCGTATCAGCTGGCCTTCTTCCATGAAGCCCGCGTTCACGAAGTAGTGGTTTTCGATGCGCGCAAACGCCAGCGCGGCGCGGTCGGCGGCGTGGCTTTGCTGGTGGCGCGGGCTGGGCAGCAGCGTAATGGTGCTGTCTTCCCATTTGCTCCAGGCCTTGGCCGCGCGCAACTGCTCGACCGGATCATCGCCCGTCAGCCGCTTGTGATACGCCGCGACCAGGTCGCCGCGCTCGGCTTCCGGAATGGGCGCCAGGTATTCTTCCCAGCGATCCGGAAACAGCCACGAAGCGCCTTCCTGGTAGAACCACTGGATTTCCGCGCGTCGCAAACCGAAGATGCCGCGCACGACCAGTTCGCTGGTGTGCGACGGGTGCGTCTGCGCATACGCCAGCGCCAACGTCGAGCCCCACGATCCCCCGAACACCAGCCACTTTTCGGCGCCCATGATTTCGGTGCGCAGGCGTTCGATGTCGGACACCAGATGCCAGGTCGTGTTGTTGTCCAGGCTGGCATGCGGCTTGGATCGCCCGCAACCACGCTGATCGAACAACAGCACGTTGTAGCGTTGCGGATCGAACAACTGGCGATGCACGGGCGAACAACCGCTGCCCGGCCCGCCATGCAGGAACACGGCGGGCTTGCCGTTCGGATTGCCCGACATCTCCCAATAGATCTGGTGTCCGTCTCCGGTATCCAGCATGCCGTGGCGGTACGGTTCGATCGGCGGATAGAGCATCAGGCGACTCGCTTGAAAATCAGGTCCCACACGCCATGGCCCAGGCGCAGGCCGCGTGTCTCGAATTTGGTCAGGGGGCGGTAATCGGGGCGCGGCGCGTAGCCATCGACCGTGTTGGCCAACAGCGGTTCGCCGCTAAGGACTTCCAGCATCTGCATCGCGTAGTCTTCCCAGTCGGTGGCGCAATGGATGTAGCCGCCCGGCGCGATGCGGCTGGCCAGCAGCGACACGAACGCGGGTTGCAGCAAGCGGCGCTTGTGATGGCGCTTCTTGGGCCACGGGTCCGGAAAGTACACGTGCACGCCGGCCAGCGAGTCCGGCGCGATCATGTCGCGCACGACCTCGACCGCGTCGTGCTGGACGATGCGCAGGTTTTGAATCTTGGAATCTTCAATGCGGCGCAGCAGCGAGCCGACGCCGGCGTTGAACACTTCCACGCCCAGGAAGTTGTCGTCCGGACGCGCCAGCGCGATCTTCTCGGTGGTCTCGCCCATGCCGAAACCAATCTCCAGCACCGTCGGCGCTTGTCGACCAAATGCCGCGGCGGGGTCCAGGCGGCGGGGCGCGTACGGAATGGACCATTCGCCCATCAACCGTTCCAGCGCGGCCAGCTGGCCTTGGGTGATGTGGCCACGGCGGTGCACAAAGCTGCGGATGTGCGTCGCGCCGGGGCTGTTCGGCGCGTGGGCGGTGCTGGCCAGCGCGGCCTGCGTCTCGGGGGAAACGGCGGCGGCGGCGGGCGCCGAAGCAGAGGAATCGGCGGTCGTGTCGGAGGTGTTCACGGGGGGCGTCGCGGGCTTGTCCGCGGGGTTGTTCGTATTCATAGCCCCGAATTGTAGTGGCAGGTGCCGACCCGCGGAGTCAGCCGGATGCACTAAATAAGGGACGTATCAACCCGCCATGACGCGCAAGCGCGGCGGCCAGCCAAAATTCCTGCCCGAATCCAAAAAAAGCCGCGCTATAATCGCCGACTCTGCCAGGGACCCGCGCTCTGGCACGACACCCGAGCGGGTGTAGTTCAATGGTAGAACGGCAGCTTCCCAAGCTTCATACGAGGGTTCGATTCCCTTCACCCGCTCCAACTCTCCGGCTTGCACGCTATTCGTGCGACGATCGATCCCGTCTGTTTGACGCCCGTCGACGCTCGTGCCCGCCCCTTGCGTCCGGCGGCACGTTGAAGGCGTAGTTGTCATATCGCCAAACCGAACCGTCGCACGCGCAGTCAGCCAAATATGAATCCGTGAATCAATTTAAACGTCATATTTGAATAGTTAACGGGACTTGCTTGTCTGGCAAATCGCGATATGTTCATATATGACCGTCTACGGGCAGTTTGCCTTCATATTTGACCAAGCACCCCATGCCTTCCACCCCAAAATCTGCCGAGCACCGTGTCGCTATGCCGCGCCCCGTCGAGCGTGCACTGCATCGCCTGGGACAGGACATCTCGTCCGCTCGCCGTATGCGCCGGCTAAGTCAGGAAGACTTGGCCGAGCGCATTGGAACCTCACTAAGTACCGTCAGGCGCATGGAAGACGGCTATCCCGGCACCGCCCTGCACACCTTCCTGCGCGCGTTGCATGTGCTTGGTCGCCTGGACGCCGTGGCCGAGGTTTTGGCCATGGAAAAGGACGCGCTTGGCATGGCGCTGATGCGTGAAAATTTGCCGCAGCGGGTTCGCACATCGCGTGGCCGAAAATTGGGCATGTCCGATTCTCAGCCCGGTCAAACCCAATCGACGAATGACAACGAAGAGCTGGAGGGTTTCTGATGGCGCCGAAGGTGATCCGGCGTGGAGACCTGGAGGTTCATCTGGGGTCCAGCGGGCAAGTGGTAGGACGGCTGTATTTGGGTAACGGCAAGCGCGGCGCGTTCCAGTACGACGAGCGTTGGCTGCAAAGCCCGCGTTTTTTCACGCTATCGCCCGACCTGTTGCCCGTCTCGGGCATCCAACATCCTGAACAGACGTTTTTTCGCGCGCTGGAAGACACTGCGCCCGACTCCTGGGGCGAGCGTGTAATCCGGCGCGCGCATGCGAGGTTCCGGCAGAAAGACCGGGACACGCCTGCGCTCGAGCCTGTCGACTTCTTGCTATGGGTTGACGACGAGGCCCGTGTCGAAGCGCTGCGTTTGTTTGACCCTTCCGCTCAAATCTATCTTCGCGCCGACGACACGCATGGAAAAGTGCCGCCATTGCTGAAGCTGGATAACGTTGTGCGAGCCGCCCGAGCGCTAGAGGCCGGAACGGAGAGCGAGCAGGACCTGCAATACCTGCTGGGGCAGGGCACCTCGCTTGGCGGAGCCCGGCCCAAATCGACGGTGTTAGACCACGATGGACGTTTAGCCTTGGGCAAGTTTCCTAGTCAGGCGGATCAGCGCGACATTATCCGTGGCGAAGTGATGGCAATGCATCTTGCCAGCAAGGCTGGCGTCAATACGGCAGTTGCGCGTGTGGCGGTTGTTGACGGAACGGCGGTGGCCATTATTCGGCGTTTTGACCGTACCGACAATGGCGGGCGCATCCCCTACGTGTCCGCCGCGACAATGCTGCAATCCGATGGTCGGGACACGGTGCATGCGTATACCGAATTGGTGGATGTTCTGTTGCAGGGCGGCGCCAACCCTATTGCCGATATCCATCAGTTGTGGCGACGCCTGGCTTTCAATTTTCTGATCTGCAATACCGATGATCATTTGCGGAATACGGGTCTGCTGTACGACGCGCGCAACCATGGATGGCGATTGTCGCCGGCGTTTGACTTGAATCCGATGCCTGGCGACCGTCGCGAGAGCAAGACATGGCTGACCGACGATTCGGGGCCAATCGACAGCCGCGCCATGCTGATGGAGGGTGCCGCCTATTTCAGGCTGGATGCGCAGAAAGCAGCTGCAATCTGGACAGAGGTGGCTCAGGCGGTGGATAGCTGGCGCGAGGTGGCAAAGGGGCTGGGCATGCAACGCTCCGGCTTGACGGATTTTGAGCCGGCATTTCTATGAAGGCATTGCCCAACCTCGGCAGGCTGCTATCGATTGCCGGCATCATCCTCGATCATCGCCCGCCGATACAGCGCATCCTTATCCAATATCGTCATTCCGCCGTAGTGCGTTCGTAGCACGCCCGCGCGCGCCAGCCGCGTTAGCGCGGCGTTGCAGCGTTGGCGGGACACGCCGCACAGGCTGGCGATTTCTTCCTGGGATATCTTCAAACGCCCCTGCGTATCGGCATGGCGTTCGGCATCGAATTGCGCCGCCACGGCGCGGGCTACGGTGGTGTCGACGTCCAGCAATACGTTGCCGGTGTAGCAGGCCATCAGCCAATTGACGCGCTGCGCCAAATGCATCGTCACTGCCTTGGTGAATTCGATGTTGTGATTCCACAGCCGTTCGCAGGTGTCGCGCGGCAGGATCACGATGCGGCTGGGGCGCAGCGCCACGACCTCATATTCGAAGCGCTCGCGGCGCAGCATCGTGGCTTCGCCGAACCAGCTGCCGATGCTGAAACCGGCCAGCGACAGGCACTTGCCGTTCGCACCCGGCGACGTCCATTTCACCAGCCCTTCGACCACGCCGTACCACCCCAGCGACTTCGACCCCGCGCGAAAAAGATATTCGCCGGTGGTCAGCGTCACCGTGCGCAATTCCGAGCGGACCAGATTGCGTTCCAGTTCGGGCAAGCCGTTGTACCAGGGCACAACGCTCAACATCCTGTCCACCGGACACGCGGCCGGCTTGCACGCGGGGACGCCGGTCTGGCTGCCTGTGCTTGCGGTGGATGCACGCATGGTTGCTCCGTTCGACAAAAGGGGGAAAGGCCAAAAGGGAAAAAGGCGAAAAGGAGAAAAGGAGAAAAGGCGCTCAGGTAAACCCTAGGCCGCTTTGTCACCATGATGACTGTACGGGCCAGTGGGCGGTCTCAGAATAGTTGAAGCATCAAGAGCCAAAAAACATAAGAGGAGACAGGTATGTTGTCAATGCCACGCATCATGTCCGGCGGCGCGCTCGCCTGGGGCGTCGCCGTGTCGCTGCTGCACGCCGGCGCCGCACACGCCCAGATTTCGGACGACGTTATTCGAATCGGGTTCATCACCGACCTGTCCGGCGTGTACTCGGGCCCCGATGGCCCGGGGGGCGCTGAAGCCATCAAGATGGCAATCGAAGAAATGGGCGGCGAGATCAACGGCAAGAGAATCGAACTGTTGACGGCGGACCATCAGAACAAAGCGGACATCGCCTCGGCCAAGGCGCGCGAATGGTTCGACCAGCGCGGCCTGGACATGCTGATCGGTGGCACCAATTCCAGCACCGCGCTGGCCATGTCGCAGGTGGCGGCCGACAAGAAGAAACCCATCATCGTGGTGGGTGCCGGCGCGCCCGCACTGACCAACGAGCAATGCACGCCCTACACGCTGAACTACGCGTACGACACCGTCGCGCAGGCGCGGGGCACGGGCGCCGCCGTGGTCAAAGCGGGCGGTAAAAGCTGGTACTTCCTGACGGCCGATTACGCCTTTGGGAATGCGCTGCAAGCCGATACGACGAAGGTGGTCGAGGCGGGCGGCGGCAAGGTCGTGGGCTCGGTCAAGCACCCCTTGTCGGCCAGCGATTTTTCGTCGTTCCTGTTGCAGGCGCAGGGCAGCAAGGCCGACATTCTTGCCTTGGCCAATGCCGGCGCGGACGCTACGAATGCGATCAAGGCCGCCAACGAATTCGGCGTGACCAAGACGATGCGGCTGGCGGGCATGATCATGTTCATCAACGACATCCACGCCATGGGACTGCCCGCCACGCAGGGCATGTACCTGACCGACAGCTGGTATTGGAATGCGTCGGACGCCACGCGCGCCTGGGCCCAGAAGTTCTTTGAACGCCGCAACGCCATGCCGTCGTCGCTGCAAGCGGCCGATTATTCCGCCGCGCTGCAATACCTGCGCGCCGTCAAGGCCACCGGCACCGATGACGCCGACCGCGTGCTGGCGTATCTGCGTCAGAACAAGCTGAACGACATCTACATCAAGGATGGCGTCGTGCGCCCCGACGGCCGCGTCGTGCACGACATGTACCTGCTGCAAGTGAAGACCCCGGACGAGTCCAAGCAGCCTTGGGACTACTTCAAGGTGCTGCAAACCATCGACGGCAACGAGGCCTTCACCAAGCAGTCCGAAAGCCGCTGCGCGCTGTGGAAATAAACCGGAGACCGCCATGGCTAAACGCAAAGTCATCGTGACCATCGCCCCGACCGGGGGCATGGCATTCAAGACCCAGAACCCGCATCTGCCTACGCAACCGGCAGAGATCGCCGAGGACGTCTACCGCTGCTACAACGCGGGCGCCAGCGTAGTGGCGCTGCATGCGCGCCGGCCCGACGACCAGGCGACGTGCGATGCGGCGATCTATCGCGACATGAACCAACGCATCCGCGAACGCTGCGACATCGTGCTGAACAACTCCACCGGCGGCGGCGTGCATGGCGACATGGTCAGGGAAACGTCGCCCGGCACCTGGGAGATCCTGTGGGAAGAGCGCCTGAAAGGCATGGATGCCGGCGCCGAAATGTGCACGCTGGACGCCACCACGCTGAACCTGGCGTTTGGCGACCGCGAATACCTGATGAACACGCCGCTGACCAAGGCGCGCGAACTGGCGGCAGGCATGAAGGCGCGCGGCATCAAGCCCGAATGGGAAGTCTTCAGCCCCACGCACATCCTGCAAGACGCCACCACACTGATCGATGAAGGCCTGGACGAAGGGCCGCATTTCATCAACCTGGTCATGAACGTGCACCGCAATTTTCAGAACGCAATGCCGTTCTCGCCGCGCCATTTGCAGATGATGGTGGACCTGCTGCCGAAGAACAGCATCTTTTGCGTCAGCGGCATCGGCCCGTCGCAACTGGAAGCCAACATCAGCGCCTTGCTGCTGGGCGGCCATGCGCGCGTGGGCCTGGAAGACAACCTGTATTACCGTCATGGCGAGCTGGCCACCAATGTGCAGCTGACCGAGCGCATCGTGCGCATCATCCGCGAAATGGACATGGAACCGGCCACGCCCGCCGAAGCGCGCCAGATCCTGGGGCTGCCCTTGCAAAGCGGTATCCGGCCCGAATTCGCGGTGTGACAGCAACGTTCGTAGAACTCCGGGTTTTCCAGTGGGGGGCTTTTCCATAAACTGATCGGCCCACCCCATAACGAGAACGCCATGAGACAGAGTCTTCCCACCCTGGGCGCCGCCCTGGTTCTTTCAGTGTGCGCGCAGGCCGCGCTGGCACAGGCAGCCCCCGCCGCCGGCGGCACCGCCCCTGCCGC